>JAHFTZ010000200.1 GCA_023265355.1 Terriglobus sp. | reverse complement strand
TTCTTCATCTAATCACAAGGAGAAACAAATGACGAAGCAGATGGATCTCGGTGGCAGCTTTACTCTTCCTGGTACTTCGATGACCTTGAACCGCATGGGGTACGGTGCGATGCAGTTGGCCGGACCGCATGTCTGGGGACCGCCGAAGGATGTAGACGGTGCGATTGCCGTGCTGCAAGAGGCTGTCGCCTCTGGCGTGAACCACATCGACACCTCCGACTTTTATGGTCCGCATGTCACCAATCAGATCATCAAGCAGGCGCTGCATCCCTATGCGGCCAATCTGACGATTGTCACCAAGTTAGGCGCTCGCAGGAAGGCGGATAAATCCTGGGTGCATGCTCTTTCTCGTCAGGAACTGATCGATGGCGTGCACGACAATCTTCGCAACCTCGGTCTCGACACGCTGGACGTCGTAAACCTGCGGGTGGGAGGAATCGCAGAGCCAGCGGAAGGGTCGATTGAAGAGCCTCTGACGGTCCTCGCCGAACTCAAGCAGCAGGGCCTCATTCGCCACCTCGGTCTAAGCAATGTCACTCCCGGCCAGTTCAAGCAAGGACAGGCGATCTCCGAGATCGTATGCGTCCAGAATATGTACAACCTGGCCCACCGTCACGATGATGACTTTATCGACGAGCTTGCAAAGCAGGGCGTGGCGTATGCACCGTTCTTTCCGCTGGGAGGGTTCACACCGCTCCAGTCCAACGCGCTGAACACAGCAGCGGCTTCGCTGCAGGCCACACCGATGCAGGTCGCGCTGGCATGGCTCCTGCAACGCTCGCCCAACATCCTGTTGATTCCGGGCACATCGACGGTGGAACACCTTCGCGAGAATCTGAACGCCGCCACGCTGCAGCTCCCCGCTGAGGTGCTCACAGAACTCGATGCCATCGGCGCAGTGCCTAAGCGATAAAGGAAGGTTTGGCGCTGTACGAAGTATTTTCCAGGGGTCAAACGAGCAGAAGTGATCCGCCGCCAGGACAACACCAGAAATCCTCCCGAAACAGTGAGCAGCAGGCTTTCGGAATTGAATACATAAATGCGCTTTATGGTTATGCGCTTATGTGTTGTTTTTCAATTAAGTGGCGAATTCCTGTGCTAATTATTTGGCAAACCAGCCCACGGATAGGCCGGACCATATCAGGCTCGTCCGATGACAGATTCTCGCGAGCGGTCTAGACGACATCGAGTGATAGGGATGGAAGCTTGTTGGTTGCGAGAACCCGCTCCACCAGCAAGCGAACAAGCAGGTGGAAGTTGCCGCGGGTGGATGATCGCAGAGACCACCTCCGGACTAGGGGGCGAATCAGGGAAGTGTATGCCCACAGGCGTCCATCGTTCCTCGGGCAAAACCTGGATGTCGGCACCTCTGAGTGCTCTGAACTCATGAGCAGAGCCAATTCTGGAAAAGATCTGCGGGTAACGAGTTACGCGCTTTTCGATCCCCGGCATTCCGACCAGAACCATGCCGAATCCGCTCTTATCGAAAATGGAGCGCAGCTGACCGTGGGCCCGATCCTTTGTGCGAAAAAGATGAGATTGTTGTCCGATATTCCCTCCTGCACGAAAGCCAGCAGATATATGCCTCCAAATATATGTTGTACCTTCCGACCGAGGACGAGCCCATATCCAGCCGCTCAAGAAAGCTAACTTTTAAGGCGCTCCTATTCCAGCGCACCGTATAGCTTCCACAACCGTTTAAACATGAATTGGCAAAGCAGGCTCGTAAAAATGTAGTAGAGAATGCCGTGGACCCTACGGCAGCCGGGGCGCGTTGCAATGGCATGAGCGCGCCGGACCGGATGAAAAGAAGCAACATTGAGGCATTCGCCAGCATGCAGGCAAATGCCTCAAATCGTAGACCGAAACATACAAATGCCCGTCACTGCGTCGCTGAACCCAAACAGACTCGAATGATAGAGACCGATGAGTACGATGGGCGCGCCGATTGTATAGCCGATGGCAGCAATTGTGAGATATGCCCGCGATCGAAGACCTGCTGACCAAAAGCGCTGAACAGCTCAAAGCACAGGCGGCGTGATGTATCAGAGGCTAACGCCTTGGCTCCACTGGCCAAGCCATAAAGCTGCAACAGAGCCCTCGCGCGCATATCGCCATTGCATCCGCAGACTCTCCGCCTCTCAGGGAGAAGGCCTTACACCTCAGCGCTGGCCCGCCAAACCTGCGACCGAAGCTTGTAGCTTCACCGAGTCCCAACCGATCCCATTTTTGAAGACGATCTCTGGTCTGTGAATCGACGAAGCATCGTGTTCAAAGTCTCCATCGAGAATAAGCAGATTGGCATCCATCCCTGTCGCTACTGTACCGATGGTCTTCTGCCGACCAAGATACTGCGCTGCATGACTTGAGTAGATCGCGACCGCCTCCGCAGGAGAAAATCCAGCCTGTATCAGCAGTTCCATCGACCGCTGGTCTCCATACCCGGCGACAACTCCACCCAGCCCGGTCGGGTCGCAGCCCGCAAGCAGCAAGCCACCCTGTCGAGCGAATTCACGCTCGAACGCCATCTCCAGATGAAGTAGTTGAATCGTGGTACTTGGTTCGCCGGCACGCGAGCGCTTGCCGAGCAGGCTCTTTAATTTGAGAAAGTCGGTCCACGAAAGCGTGCTCAAACTCGAATGCGTCCGTTCCAGCGTATTCATCGGCGGTTCTTCTGCGTCGAAGTTCTCATAGATCGCCAACGTCGAGGTCACCGCGACGTGATGCGTGACCAACGTGTGAATTAGGCCCTGAATCTGTGTCCCGTGAACATCAAGCGCGAGAAGTGCCTGGACCGATGCCGGAGTCGTGGCCGGACACACCCCTGTTACCTTCTGCGGGTTGAACTCCGTGTCCACCAGTAAGCCATGTTCCAGGTTGTCGATGCCCATCTCGGCTGCCTCGGAAAAGCCGACCGAGCACAGGTGCCCAGTTATTTTGGCACTCCGTGCGTGGGCTTCCTCAATCGCTGCCTTCAACGCCTCGGGCTTCACGAACATGTAGGCTTTGAATGAGGTGACTCCTCTCTTGCTCCAATAGTCCACCGTCTCACGCGCATCCTGCGGTCCAGTAATCACCTGGTTCTGCATAAGGAACGTGCCGTTGCCGTCCAGATATGGTCCCGTTACATCAAGATCGGGTCCAGGCTGCTTCACCGCGTCAATCGCTGCCTTGATCGCCAGATCTGCCAAAGGTTCGATAGAGCCTGTCGTGCGTGCGGTCGTTACCCCGGCAGCCAGGTATAAACGTGGAGCTGTCTCTGCCTGCTCAGTTCCTAGAATCAGGTGATTCGGACCACCGCCGGCAGAGATGTAAAACAGATGTTCGTGCATACCCACCAGCCCCGGCAGAACCGTCTTACCGTGTTCGTCGAGTATCTGAGCGCCCTGCGGGATTGTTGCATCGGCAGATGGTCCAACGAAGGCAATCCGGCCGTGATCGAGAAGGACAGTCTGGTCATGCCCCGGAGCCGATCCAGTTCCATCGAACAAAGTCACATGTGTCAGGGCAATCACAGGCGCATCCGTGCGTATGAGGGGCTTGAGCGAGGCTGCTGGAGTTACTGCAGCCGTTGGTTGACTGTCTTTGGCGGGTATGGCCGCGCTCTGTGCCAAAGCAGTCGCAGCGCCAAGGCCGGCGAGTAAGAAGAAACAGGAGGGTCGCGCGATAGATATTTTCATGTTGTAGTGTATGAAACCTCGACCTTCGCATTATTCCCAATCTCATCGCCTAATTTATCGCTGCGTAGAAGCAACAGATTATGCGAACGGGCCATTGGTCGGGTAGGTCCCGAATGTGTAGCCCCAAGAGCTTAGCGCACTGGGCATGACTGCAAATCTGCAGCAGACCGCCGAACGAATCAAATCGTTGGGGCTGCACAAATGCATGTACAAGCGACATTCTGGTTCAGCCGAAGCATGCCCCTTGGGCAGCTCTGCGCTTCTTTCGCAAACTACCACATGTGGCAGAGAAACTGCCCCGCGTTATTTTCACGGACAAATTACGGAACTCATCCCATGCAGTGTTCTCAATGAACCAGACGGGCCAAAAAAAATAACGGGAATCCTCAGCTCCCAAAAGAGGGATTCTCTAATGGTGTGCTGCGAGAGCAGATTGGTTTGCTTAGCTTGGGCTCCAATGGTCGACAGATACAGAACCGCCTCACGCCAGCCCTCCGCACAGCGTCCCGCTACGCAGTCAACGTTGCGTATGCCTCAAGCAAAGCCCGGCGCTGAATCAATGTTAGATGCGGGATGGATGAAACAGCATCCGCACCACGCCGTCCCAGCCACCCACCTGGGCAAAAAATTGCGATGGAGCGGGGTCTGCACCTAGACGAACACTCAGCTAATTTCTTACCGTAATGGTTTAGATGCTTCGAAGTTCGTGTATCCAGTTTGCGCGACTAGACAACGTACAATGATGCAATGCCTAAAGCTCCTGCAGCAATCACTTCCCCCAAGATCAAGAAACTCGCCGCCAAAGCAACCAAATCTCCCAGCATGCTCACAACCGAAGAGACGCGTGAACTCGGTGCGTCAGTTCTGGCTCACCTGTCTCCTCCGAAAGAAGTCCCTTCTATTCCGGCGAGGAAAATTTCACCAAAGAAGTAAACAACAATACGCTTTCAATCACTACACACTGAAATGAGGGTTACATAGGCAACGAAGAAGGCCCCTGCAGTTCCTGCGAAGAAGACACAGGCGGCAAAGAAGATGGCCAAGGCAGAGCTCGTACGCTTTATCGCAGAAAAGCTGGAGTGGACGGCGAAGCAGTCTGCTGCCATCTTTGATCTGCGTGCGGCTCGAATCGGCCGCAACCCTCGGCCATTGTCGCTCTCGCTTCCTCATGGTTGCACCTTCAGCTATATGTCGATACCGCCTAGCGAGGGAGTACGCTCGCATCTCACCAACCCAGGCGAATTCTTTCTTCTACATCAAGCGCTGGAACTGATGCAGAAGAAAGATCCTAACGACACAACGAAAGAACTTGCAGCGATAAAGGTGTCTGAGATTGCGATCGCCGAGGGTGATCATGAAGAGTTCATCGCTCGCGCTCCGACTGGTCGCGTCGTCGATGAAGACAAGCAACGTACAGGCGTCACCCCGCTTTTCGAACCAGCGATGGTCGCTGCCATCGATCTGGATCAACTCGCCGAAGGCCTCACGGCGCAGTCGAGGCTGCGGCACTGCTTGCGGGAAAGCCATAGCCCATCGGCCATCATCTATTTCCGCAACGTCTCTCGGGAGACCTTCAGGTCGTGCTTCGACCGCACGAGTTCGACCGCGTACTCCCGGATGCCTTCCAATAGCCAGTTATTC
>JAHFTZ010000199.1 GCA_023265355.1 Terriglobus sp. | reverse complement strand
GCGCTCATCTCCGCAAGACGTTTCACCATGTCGAAGAAACGATCTTCGTTCCGTCCGCTGGCCAGCCAGGCTTCATGCACGGTCATGGTCACGAGGTCGTTGTTGCTGATATCGCGACCCGCGTCCTGCGTAGTCACCGGGGCCGCAGGCATAGCCTGCGCGCGCACCGGAACCGTGACCAAGGCGCCTGCTAACACCATCCCTGCTACTGCTCGAATCATCTTCATCGTTCTATCTCCTGTCGCAAATACCACGAAAAACTCTGAGAAAACTTCAGGCTAGTAGGGGCGGCCATAGCGATCATAGCGTTCGCGATAGTCGCGACGCTGGTTGTTCTGATTCGCCTTGCCCGCGATGGCGCCAACGCCAGCACCGACACCGCCGCCAATCAATGCGCCATTGAGGCCGCCGCCGAAGAGTGCGCCGAGAGCCGCTCCACCCGCTCCACCAATCAGCGCGCCTTTGCCGGGACCGATGCCGCCCTGATTCTGACGCTGGTTATAGTAGCGGCGATCGTCGCGATCGTTGTAAGGATGGCGATTGCGCGCTCCGTTGTAGTATCCATTCTGCGCGGAGAGGGGTAGCGCCATGGGACATGCTGCGCCGATCAACATTGCACTTCCTAAAACCCAACCTGTGAAACGTTTCGTGAGTTTCATAACGTTCTCCTGCCGGGATTTACCGGGCCTGGACTCTGTGTCCACTCCATACAAACCCCAATCAGCGGAATTGGATGCGTTTTGCGTGAGCGCGGGGTGTATGAGCGCCTAACGTCTATCGTTTGAAGCAACTCGATGTGGTCAAACGTCGCACATGGCGGCAACTTCCGATACCCGAGTGGAACTCCTCCCCGTCTTAGCCTTATGGCTTTCCAAAGTAACGCAAAGATCTTCAAGCGACAGACGTGTAACGGTCTCAGATTTTCTATTATCCTCGGAGTTTTCCTAGGGCTCTCTCTCGGTTTCTCGGTTCCGGCGGCCGCACAAGATACCCCGTTCGCTTTTCCTTCCACGACAGCGCTCCGCAGTTCGGCAAATCCTTCGCCAGACGGAGCACCCATCGTCTTCACTGCCGTTGTCGCGTCCATCAAGGTTGGCCCTCTTCCGCCTCCAACCGGCTCTGTGATCTTCAGCGATGGCACGACTACCCTGGCGACGGAGACGCTGATTCCCAGCGGGGCCGCGAGCTATGCCAATTACACTGCTCCCAGTCTCTCCCAGGGCAGCCACATCATTACCGCCACGTATGTGCCAGACGCCGTTTTTGCCACGAGTACGGTGTCTCTCACCCAGGTGATCGGCGTGGCCGCCGTCCCCGACTTCGCGCTCACCTCACCGCCCGTCGTCACTGTTGTTGCCGAGCACCATACGTCGATCAATCTCAGCGCAACTTCAGTCGGTGGCTTCCGTGGAGTCGTCCAGCTCGCTTGCGGCCCATTGCCCGCGCATGCCGTCTGTTTCTTCGACCAGGGCAATACGGTGAACCTGGAAGAGAACGGCACTGGTTCGGTCCTTGTCGATCTGGAGACCTCGGACGTGAAGGGCTTCAAGAGCGAGACGCAAAATCACTCCACCGCCCCGCTGCTTGCACTTCTCTCCGCCGCTGCACTCGCTTTTTTCAGAAGACGCAGACTCCCACGCCTTCTGGCGACGATTCTCTTCGCGGGTTCAGGACTGCTTCTCTTGAGCGGTTGCAGCGGCAAGTTGCCAGGCTTCACGCCGCCGGGAACTTACACGTTCCAGATCACTGGATTCAGCGGCAGTCTGACGCATACCAACGGGGTGAAGCTCGTCGTAAGTCCGGAGGAGTAAATATTTTCCGACGGACGGACGGACGGAAGAGGTAAGAGCTGGGCGTAGCGAACCCCGGGAGGCTTGCCGATGGGATCGCTACTTGCTCACGATTTCAATGGTTTGGCCGCCCGACTCAAAAGCGCAAAGCGCGCGTTCAGCGGAGATGGCTTCACTGTACAAGTGCCCTTGACCCTGTTCGCAACCCGTCATAATCAGGGAGCTCTGCTGTGCAGAGTCCTGAATGCCTTCTGCTGCAACCGTTATGCCTAGACCCTGGGCAAGGCCAACCAGAGCCCGGACAATTCCAGCATCTTCTTTTTCAGAGAGCATGCCATGAACGAAGCTGCCGTCGATCTTGATCTTGTCCATCTTGAAGTTCCGCAGGTGATACAGGCTTGAGTAGCCCGTGCCGAAGTTATCCAAAGCAATGCGTACACCCGCTTCACGCAGACCGCCCAGGGTGTCCTGTGCCGCTTCAAGATTGCGCACCAGGGTGCTCTCCGTAATCTCGATTTCAAGACGCTCCGGAGGCAGACCCGTCTCACGAAGAATCTCCATCACGCGCGTCTTCAGACCTTTATCTTTGAGTTGGCCGGAAAGGATATCAATCGAAAGCACAACATCCGTCGGCCACTGCACTGCCGCAGCGCATGCCTGCCGGAGAAGCTGATCGGTAAGCTCATGGATCAGTCCACACTCTTCGGCGATTGGAACGAAGCGGTCCGGCAGGATCTCGCCAAACGATGGATGAATCCAGCGAGGAACCGCCTCAAAACCGATGATCTGTTTTGTCTTGAGCTGAACAGAAGGTTGGAAATAGGCGCGAATGCTCTGGTTCGCCAGAGCAGTGCGAAGTTCCTGCACCAGCCATTGCCGCTCCTGAACTCGCTTGTCCATCTCTTCTTCGAAAAAACGTAAAGCCGATCGCCTCTCTTCCTTGGCGCGGTAGAGAGCCAGGTCGGCCTTCCTCATCACCTGCTCCGTGTTGGTCGCATCGTTTGGAAGGAGAGATATCCCGATCCCTGTACCGATCGCATGTCGAAAGGAACCGGTGATAATCGGGTCCTTCAACGCGTCGATCACCCGGAGAGCAACGTTGGTCGCGGCCTCTGGACCGACTAGATGCAACGCGAGAACGGCAAATTCGTCACCACCAAGCCGGGCTGCCAGATCGTTGTCGCGCATGGCCCCAAGCAGGCGCTCCGCCACCACGGTAAGAACCTGATCTCCTATCCCGTGACCATAAGCATCATTGATCTGTTTAAAACCATTCAGGTCGAGAAGGATTACGGCGTGTACGGCACCCTCTCGGGGTGGCGCGGCGACCGCAGCCTTAAGTGCGTCGTCAAACTGCCGTCGATTTGCCAGCCCCGTCAGAGCATCCTGAAATGCAAGAGCGCGGATATTCTGCTCAGCCGCCAGACGGCGAGCAGTTTCCTTCTTCTGTTCCACATATCGCCGTATGGAGAAGGCCAGAAGAGCAAGGGCCATGATTCCGCCGAGAAGCAAAGCTTCATCCAGCTCGATCTTTTCCTTCTGCGCGCTCGCCCCATTCGAGTTTTCGAAGAGGTCATACTCTAAGAGCAGATACAGGCCGACAAAAAAGATCGCGAGGAGGATGGAAAAATCTTTGATACTCCTACGATGCCGGATCATGAAGCTCCTCGCTCCCGCAATGTTCATTCGATCAAAATTCCTAGTCTCAGCAGAGGATGCAGAAGACCTAATCTAAATGAAGCAGGGCTCGCAGAGGGCAGATCCGTCTACAACTTAGGTTCCATTCCGCCTGAACGCATCTTCTACTTCCCAGCCTCCACGCGCGACCGCACCACGACCCGCCGTCCTGAAGGATAGTCGTCCCGCACCGTCAACATCAGGCCCTCCTTGCCAATGGGCACATCGAATTCTGCCGTGGCCACGTTGTCCACCTGCCAGAGGACGCCCTTTTCGTTCGCTACGGAGAACGCCACGCGTGCGCCGCCGCCGCCCTGGGCCTGAAAACTGCCCTTCCACCGTGCCTTTTTGACCAGCGTTCCCGGCAGACGGAGCGTCTTCACGCCCTGCGCCGGAACCGTCAGAAACTGGTCCGGAACCGGCCCCGCCGGCATCTGCGCAAAAGCCCCGGAAATCCCTAAAGAACCCAACAAAATCGCGGCACACGCCACACCGCCAAACCGCATGGAACCTCCTTCTTAGCCTCGCCAACAGTTATACTTATAGATACACATGGCTGACGAAAAAGACCCACAACTCCCCCTCGGTGGAGACGGAAATAACGGCGAAAACGTTCCCACCGGCCCTGGCGCCCTCCACATGATCTCCATCAACATTGAAGACGAGATGCGGCGTTCGTATCTCGACTACTCCATGTCCGTGATCATCGGCCGCGCCCTGCCTGACGTACGCGACGGCCTGAAGCCCGTGCATCGGCGTATCTTGTACGCCATGCAGGAGATGGGTCTGCAGGCCAACAAGAAATACACCAAGTGCGCCAAGGTCGTTGGCCACGCGATGGGTAACTATCATCCCCACGGAGATTCCGCGATCTACGACGCCATGGTCCGCCTGGCGCAGCCCTTCTCCATGCGCTACCCACTCGTCGACGGCCAGGGAAACTTCGGCTCCGTGGACGGCGATCCGCCAGCGGCCATGCGTTACACCGAGGCCCGCTTGATGAAGATCGCAGGCGAGATGCTTGCGGACATCGACATGGACACCGTCGATTTCACGCCGAACTACGACGAATCTTCGTTGGAGCCGACCGTGCTCCCGGCGCGCTACCCGAACCTGCTCGTCAACGGCAGCTCGGGCATCGCCGTGGGCATGGCGACGAACATCCCTCCTCATAATCTGACGGAGGTCATCAACGCCTGCATCACGCTGGTGAACAACCCCAGCGCCGGTCTGGCCGAGGTGCTGGAGCACGTGCAGGGCCCAGACTTCCCCACGGCGGGCTTCATCTACGGCAAGAGCGGCATCGCCAACGCCTACCGCACCGGCCGCGGCAAGTTCCTCATGCGCGCCAAATGCAGCCGCGAGAACATCTCCGGCGGGCGCGAGGCCATCATCGTCTCCGAGATCCCCTACCAGGTCAACAAGAACACCCTCATCAAGCGCATCGCGGAGCTGGTCACCGAGAAGATCATCGACGACATCTCCGACGTCCGCGACGAGTCCGATCGCGACGGCATGCGCATCGTCATCGAGCTCAAGCGCACCGCGCAACCTGAGATCGTGCTCAACCAGCTCTTCAAGCACACCTCCATGCAGGAGAGCTTCAGCATGATCTTCCTGGCCGTGCACAACGGCCGCCCGGTCGAGCTTCCCCTGCCGGACGCCATCCGCGCCTTCATCGATCACCGCGTGGACGTCGTCCGCCGCCGCACCGCCTTCCTTCTCAACAAGGCACGCGATCGCGAACACATCCTCCTCGGCTACCAGATCGCGCTCGACCACCTCGATGCCGTCATCCGCACCATTCGTAACTCCAGCAGCCGTGCGGACGCCCGCGAGAACCTCTTCAAATACTTCTC
>JAHFTZ010000198.1 GCA_023265355.1 Terriglobus sp. | reverse complement strand
TACCCAGCTTTGTAGCGGCCTGAACGAGCGGTGTGAATACGACGGAACCTACCACCGCAGCGGACGCGGCAAGAGAGCGGCGAGTCATCATGGGGACCTTTCTGTTCGGGGATCTTTCGAGAGGGTATCGTATCGGAGCCGCGCTGACGGGAAAGATTCGTGCTCCTCAGGGAAGCCATGTCAGGGACACAGCTAATTCTCCGACGGCGGCTCGACGTGGTCGATGACGAGCACGTCTACGGGTTCTTTGCGAAACGTGAGTTCCAGACCGAGGTCGCCCTTGAGTGCGGCGTTCGTCACGGCCACGGGATCGGGCCGGACCGTGTCGTCGTTGCTCTGATGGGTATCGACGTAGGGAGTGAAGTCGACGGAGAAGTCGTACCTGCCCGGCAAAGCGGTGTGATCGGTGATGGGGAAGTTGATCACGCCCGAGAGATAGTCTCCGAAGTCGGACATGCTCATGGAGCGGGCCGTGAATCCGATGTCACTGTTCTGATGCGAGGGTGTGCCATCCGGCGCTATGGCGGGGTGGAGCTTGCTGCCGCTCTTCGCCACGGTGAGCGCGTAGACCTTCAGCTCTTTCTTCTCGTGATGAAAGGCGAGCTTGAAGCGATCCGCGAGAAGTGTCCGCATGCGAAGCTTCATCTGCGCCGGCGAGGTGTCACCGTCCGCCTTGGCGGTGATGTCGTAGTGGACCTCGGAGATGATCTTGGGAGCGCCGACGATCTGCGCTGGGGCGACACCGTATGCGTAGCGGATGCAGGTGCTGATGGTGACATCGTGCATGCGTAACGTGCCGTGGGAGACCTCTGTGTTTCCATCGTGTTCGAACTTCACCTCAGCGCTGCTGGGACGAATACTGGCGACATCGAAGGCAACCTGTGCCGTGGCGGGTTTCAGGCAACTGCTCATGGCAAGCATGGCGAATGCGCAGCGGAAAACGATCTGTCTTGTAGGTACGTCATTCAGCATGCTCTTGCCTCCGTTTGTCTGTCTCCGTGTCCTACGAAGAAAGCGGCGGGAACGTTCCGTCGGAGGGAAAAGGCTATGCGGAGGTGGCCATCTGCCAGAGCAGGAGCACATTGAGGGCGAGAATGACACCGATCGTGACGTATCCCGCAATGCGTGTGCGCGTCGTATTGGAAAAGACTCCCATCACCTGGGGGCGGTTGGTCAGCCACAGCAGAGGGACGAGCGCGAAGGGCAGGGCGAAGCTGAGAACGACCTGCGACAGGATGAGGATGCGCAGCGGATCGAGCCCCATGGCGATGACCGCGATGGCGGGGATGATCGTGATCAGGCGACGCAGGTAGATGGGGAACTTGATGTTGAGGAAGCCTTCGATGATGACTTGTCCGGCCATGACGCCCACGGTCGACGAGGACAGACCGCTGCATAGCAGGGCCACCGCGAAGACCGTTGCGGAGAGCGGACCGAGCAGCGGACCGAGGGTGTGATGTGCGGCTTCAATGGTGGTGACGGGCTCCATCCCACGCGCAGCAAAGTTAGCGAAGGTGCCTGCGGCCATGACGACCATGGCGGAGTTGATCAGCCACGCGCCGTTCATGGCGACGATGATATCCACGAGTTCGAAGCGGAGATAGCGCTCGCGGAAGTCGGCGGAGTTGGAGGCGGAACGCGTCTTGCCGCGCTGGAAGATCCGGATACGCGGCTGCACCAGCGCCGAGTGGAGATAGACGACGTGCGGCATTACCGTTGCGCCGAGCATACTCACCGCAATATAGATGGACGAGCTGTTGAGCGAGGGAACCAGGGTATGGTGCGCGGCCAGGGCCCAGTCCGGGTGCACGAGGAAGATTTCGACGGCGTAGCAGATGCCGATGACGCAGACGAAGGCAATAATGCCCCATTCCAGGTGGCGGAAACCGCGTTGCTCCAGAGCGAGCATGAGAAAGACGAAGACCGTCGTCGCCAGGGCGGCGAAGAGCATGACGTGCGTCTTGCCGATGCCGTGCGCGAGCAGGGCGGGGCCGAAGAGGAGGTAGAAGCCGAGCGCGGCTCCGAGAAATTCGGCGAGATCCGTCGCGATGGCGGCGACCTCGGCGGCGACCCATGCGCTGATGTTCAGCCAGCGGGGGAAGTGCGTCCGGCAGTTCTCCGGAAGCGTATGTCCGGTGACGATGCCTAGCTTTGCGGAGAGAAACTGCACCAGCATGGCCATCAGGTTCGACCAGAGGAGGACCCAGAGCAGGCTGTATCCGAAGCGTGTGCCGCCTTCGATATTCGCCGCAAAGTTGCCGGGGTCGATGTAGGCGACCGAGGCGACGAAGGCCGGGCCGAAGTAGGTCATCATCTCGCGCCAGGTAAGGCTGGCTCCGCGAGGCTTCGGTTCCCGGATGGAATCTGACTGAGGGAGTGGGGGCATCTGCTCCGTTCAGTATAGGGCTGTGGTGCAATAGATAGGTTGCAGTAACCACGGACGGTTCCCCTTACGAGGGCGGAGATAGCAGAGATGAAGGTTTTGATTATTGGTGGCGGCGGCCGCGAGCACGCCATGGCCTGGGCGCTGCACAAGTCCTCGCGGGTGACGGAGATCGTCGCGGCCCCTGGAAATGCAGGGATGGCGCATGTGGCGCGGTGCGTTCCCGTGGCACAGACGGATCTGGAGGCCATGGTGGCGTTATGCGTGGCAGAGGCTCCGGGGCTGGTGATCGTGGGTCCTGAGGTGCCTTTGGCCCTCGGTCTGGTCGATGAACTGGAGACCCGCAAGATCCGTGCGTTTGGGCCGACGAAGGCTGCGGCTCAGCTGGAGTCCTCCAAGGCGTTCGCCAAGGATTTCATGGAGCGCCACGAAATTCCCACGGCGCGCTACCGGGTGTGTACCTCCATAGAGCAGGTGCGGACGGCCCTGGAGTTCTTTGGTACGCCGTCTTCGCCCGTAGTGGTGAAGGCCGATGGCCTGGCTGCCGGGAAGGGCGTCGTAATGGCGGCCAACCACGCCGAAGCGCTGGCTGCGGCGGAGGAGATCTTCTCCGGTGCACTGTTGGGAACGACGCAGCAGACGCTTGTCCTGGAGGAGTTTCTGGAGGGCGAGGAGGTCTCCTTCTTCGCGCTCTGCGATGGAAGACACGCGATTCCACTGGCTGCGGCGCAGGATCACAAGCGCGTCGGCGAGGGCGATACAGGACCGAACACCGGCGGTATGGGGGCGTATTGCACGGACACGCTGATCACGCCGGAGATGCGCACATGGATGACGAAAGAGGTTGCGCAGAAGGTCGTTCACGGCATGCGTCAGGAAGGTGTGCCGTTCCAGGGGATCCTCTTCTGCGGCATGATGATGACCGCGCGCGGACCGATGGTGCTGGAGTTCAACACGCGCTGGGGCGACCCGGAGACGCAGGCGATCATGATGCGCCTGGAGAGCGATGCGCTGGATCTCTTTGAAGCTGCCGTCGACGGCAAGGCTGAGGGGCTGAAGCTTGCATGGAAGCCGGGAGCGAGTGTTTGTGTGATCGCCGCAAGTGGAGGCTATCCGGGAAGTTATGCGACGGGATTGACGATCAGCGGTCTCGATGAGGATCTGCCCGCGGGCACGGAGATCTTCCACTCCGGTACAGCTTCAAAAGGCCAACAGGTCGTTACGGCGGGGGGACGTGTGCTCGGAGTTACGGCTACCGCGGACAATCTTCGTCGCGCACTGGGCAAGGCGTACGAGGGGATTGCGGGGATCTCTTTCGTGGGAATGCAGTTTCGCCGGGATATCGCGTATCGAGCCTTGAGTAGGGAGCAAAATTAACCGTAAATTTACGTTAGAAAAGTTATTTCAAAAACTTACGTAATCGGTTTAGGATGGGCTTGCTTCTAAATTTTGTCCGGCAAACTTCGACGCGAAACTGGCGTAGAGGCAGCCCGATATGTGAGTCTTTGTGACCGCGTTTCAAAAGATCTCCGTTGCGCTCTTCGGTCTTGGTGTGACCGTGGTAGCGCCAGCCCAGAGTTCCATGACCAATCCATTCGTTCAGTTGATGCAGAAGGCGAGCGCCCATGCGAAGGCGCATGGGGCTCCGGTTCCGGTTCTGTCGCCGCTGGATGTCACGGTGCTGGGGACGATGCCCGACGGGAAGAAGCTGGATATGGCGCTGGTGCCGGTGTCTGAGCTGCAGGCGATGGGTGTGAAGGTGGTGCCGTGGACGACGAACGATCCGGACCGCATGCGAGCGTTGGTGGCGCTGGGTGTGGATGGAATTATCTCCGATCGCCCTGATCTTCTGCGCAAAGTAGTCGAAGAAGCGCGCGCGAATGCGAAGACTCCCGCGGAGCGCGAGCGACTGGCGAAGTTCGATATGGCGGCGCATCGCGGTGGGCGCGGTCTGCGTCCGGAGAACACGCTGCCTTCGTTTGAGAATGGCATCGACCAGGGAGCGACGACGCTGGAGACGGACACGGGCGTTTCGAGCGATCACGAATCGACGATCTGGCACGACCAGTACTACAACCCACAGAGCTGCCGCCACGCCGATGGCACACCGTACACGCTGGAGAATCGCGTGTACCTGAAAGACATTTCGAGCAAGGACGCACAGAAGATTTTTGTGTGCGACAAGCTGCACTTCAGTTCCAGCCCGGGGGATACTTCGCAGACGAATGACCTGGCGCTTTCACCGGTCAGCGTCGCGTTTGCGAAAAAAGAGGGGATGCAGAGCCCTTACGCGCCGACGTATGTTGCGCAGTTGTTCCGCTTTGTCCGTTTCTACACGGAGTTTTACGCAACAGGCGCGGGGAAAAACCTTCCTGAAGCGAAAGCGCGTGCAGCCAATGGAGCACGGGTTCGATTCAACATCGAAACGAAGTCGGTGCCGGAGGGGATGTCCACCAGCACGCGGCCAGATGCGGGGAAGATCACGGTACGTACCGTGGACCCGGAGACGTTTGTGAAGGTGCTCGGCGGCACGATCATGCGCGAGCACATGGAAGATCGAGCTGAGATTCAGAGCTTCGACTTCCGCACATTAATTCTTGTGGAAGAACAGTTTCCCAGGATTCCAACTTACTACCTGACGGAGAACCCAAAGATGCTGACGGGCGCGCTTGTTCCGGCGCCGCTGCGATCCACGGAGTAACGCAGAGCAACTGTTGTAGAGGCCATTCCACGCAATTCAATCCGCTGTCGCAAAGGTGCACATCGTATGCGCTTCAGAATTTCTACGCTCATTTTTCTCCTCGTTGCGTTTTTAGCCCTTGTTCCCGCCGCGTTTGCGCAGTTTGAGACGGGCTCCATCATCGGTACGGTCAAGGATGCCAGCGGTGCGCTGGTGCCCAACGCGGCCGTAACCGTAACGAACACGGCTAACGGAACGGTGAG
>JAHFTZ010000197.1 GCA_023265355.1 Terriglobus sp. | reverse complement strand
CCGGGGGCTTTCGCGCGCCTCGGCTGCGCGCGCACTGGCTGCGATTCGCTCGTGGTTCAAGTGGCTGGCAAAAGAGGGCAAGGTGCAACAGAATCCCGCGCTATTGGTCTCGACGCCCAACCTTCCAAAGCATCTACCGCGTGTTCCCAGCGCCGAAGAGGTGAATCGTGTTCTGGACTCCATCGAACAGACTGGAAAGAAAGATGAGAGTGCCTCCTGGCCGGAGCGCGACCGAGTCATCTGGGAGTTGCTCTACGGCTGCGGCATCCGCAACTCGGAGCTGGTTGGCATCGATCTTTCCTCCATCGATTGGAAGAACGACGCAATTCTCGTTTTGGGTAAAGGGCGAAAGGAGCGTTACGTGCCTCTGGGAGACGCAGCGAACGCGGCCCTGCGAACCTATCTGCCGCAGCGGGAGGAGAAGCTGCAGGCCGCCGGGAAAGGGAAGTGGACGCACTCCGGGCCGCTCCTCATCAACCTCGCGGCTCGCGGCGATTGCCGCCTGACCACACGCAGCGTGGGACGCATCGTAAAGGCCATCGCCGTGAATCGCGGTCTGCCTGCGGACGTTCATCCCCACACGCTGAGGCACGCCTTTGGAACGCATCTTCTGGAAGAAGGGGCGGATCTGCGGGCGATCCAGGAGATGCTCGGACACGAGCGCTTGTCCACGACACAGCGATATACGCAGCTTACGGTGACCCAGGTGCAGACGGTCTACGAGCAGACGCATCCTCTCGCTTCGGCCAAGCGCGGCTAGGCGTTTGCCGCGAAGTAGGTATAAGCTGCGACTCATGTTTCGAAGAATGGTGGTTCTTTTTCTGGCGTGTGCTGCGACCCTGGCGGCGCAGAATACACCTGCTTCCACACAGCCCGAAGATAACGTGGCGCGACCGACGCCAACCTACACCGCAGTGGATATGCCTGCGAACCCAAAGCTGTCCACGCTATGGATCGTCGGTGATTCAACGGCCCGAAATGGGAAAGACCTGGGGTGGGGCGACCATTTCGCGCCGTTCGTCGATACCGCGAGGATCAATGTCGTCAATCGCGCCCGCGCTGGGCGCAGCAGCCGAACGTTTATCCATGAAGGCGCGTGGGATATGGTGGTGCGCGATCTGAAGCCCGGTGACTTTGTGCTGATTCAGATGGGGCACAACGACGGCGGCGATCTCGATGGGGCGAAGCCAAGGGGATCGATCAAGGGCATCGGCGACGAGCAGAAGGAAGTAGTTCTGCTCTCGGGCGAGCACGAGGTGGTGCACACCTTTGGCTGGTATCTGCGGAAATATATTGCGGATACACGGTCGAAGGGTGCGACGCCTGTCTTGCTGGACCTGACGGTGCGGAATATCTGGAAGGATGGGAAGATTGAGCGGGATATGGGCTACAACGGCTTCATCCAGCAGGTCGCCCAGGCCGAGTATGTTTCGTTTGTGGATCTTTCGAATGTTGAGGCGGACAAATTAGAGGCTTTGGGCCAGACCAAAACGGCACTTCTGTTTCCAATCGACCATACCCACACCAGTTCCGAGGGGGCAGCTGTGGTGGCGACTGCCGTCGCGGAGGCTCTTCGGAGGTCAGATGCTCCGGTAAAAGCTCTTCTGCTTGCAAAGCCTTAGGTCTGCTGCCAAGGTATCAAGTAAACTAGAACTTGGGCGAAAACATGCCTGAAGGGACCTTTCTTGCTTAACTCTGTCCTCGCTAAAGTCTTTGGTACCTCAAACGAACGCGCCGTAAAGAAGCTGCTCCCGATCGTGGAGCAGATCAACGCGCTGGAACCGCAGATTCAGGCTCTTTCGGATGACGCCTTGCGCGGCAAGACCGCCGAGTTTCGCGAGCGGATTGCCGCCCGCACAGCTTCCATCGAAGATCTGGAAGAGCGGATCGCGGAAGAGAAGGTCGTCCTCGACGAGATTCTGCCTGAAGCTTTTGCCGTGGTGCGCGAGGCTGGAAAGCGCGCCGTGGGCATGCGTCACTTTGACGTGCAGATGATCGGCGGCATTGTGCTTCACTCGGGCAAGATCTCCGAGATGAAGACGGGCGAAGGAAAGACCCTCGTCGCCACGCTGCCTTGCTATCTTAACGCCCTCGCAGGTCGAGGCGTACACGTGGTCACGGTCAACGACTACCTGGCCAAGCGCGATGCCGAGTGGATGGGCAAGATCTACGGCTTCCTGGGTATGAGCGTCGGCGTCATCGTGCACGATCTCGATGATCGCGAGCGGCATGCAGCCTATGCAGCGGATATTACTTATGGAACGAACAACGAGTTCGGATTCGACTATCTCCGCGACAACATGAAGTTTGAGCTGGGTGAGATGGTGCAGCGCGGGCATTACCATGCCATCGTCGACGAAGTGGATTCGATCCTCATCGACGAAGCCCGCACGCCGCTCATCATCTCCGGACCCACCGACCAGACGACGGACAAGTACGCCCGTGTGAATCTGATCATCCCCGAGCTTGAACTGGGTGAACTGACGGAGACGATCGATCAGAAGACGTATACCGGCGATTTCGTTGTGGATGAAAAGGCCCGCGCGATTACAGTAACGGACGAGGGATGGGAGAAGATCGAAAAGCTCCTCGGCATCGGCAACATCGCCGACCCGGAGAACTGGGATCTGAAGCACCACGTCGAAACGGCCATCAAGGCGCATCAGCTCTACAAACGCGACGTAGAGTACGTGGTCAAAGAAGGCGAGATCATCATCGTCGACGAGTTCACGGGCCGCCTGATGCCGGGCCGCCGCTGGAGCGATGGCCTGCACCAGGCTGTGGAAGCGAAGGAGGGCGTGGCGATCCGGAAGGAAGACCAGACGCTCGCGACGATTACCTTCCAGAACTACTTCCGTATGTACAAGAAGCTCTCCGGCATGACTGGAACGGCGGAGACGGAAGCCGCTGAATTCGACAAGATCTACAAGCTTGAAATCGTTGTGATTCCAACGAACCGCCAGATGCTCCGCATCGAGAATGCGGACGTCGTCTATCGCACGGCAAAGGAAAAGTACTTTGCCGTGGCGGACGAGATTACCCGGCTCAACGAGGCTAAGCAGCCTGTTCTCGTGGGTACGACTTCCATCGAGAAGAGCGAAGTCCTAAGCGAGATTCTGAAGCACAAGGGCGTGCGCCACGTCGTTTTGAATGCGAAATTCCACGAGAAGGAAGCGGAGATCGTGGCGCAGGCGGGACGTCTGGGCATGGTGACCATCGCCACTAATATGGCAGGGCGCGGAACGGATATTCTGCTGGGCGGTAATGCGGAGTTCATGGCTCGCCAGGAGTTGGTGAAGAAGCAGCAGGCGCGGGCGGTCAGTGCGGCGGAGGGTGCCATCTCTCCCGTGGCCGGTCCGGGCATGGTGCGCTTCTACTACCAGAACCAGGAGTTCGAGGTTCCTCAGCCGCAGTGGGAGAGCGTCCTTGCTACCCATAGCGCAGCTTGCGCCAAGGATCACGCAGCCGTTGTGGCTGCCGGTGGTCTGCATATTCTGGGAACGGAGCGGCATGAGAGCCGCCGCGTCGACAATCAGCTTCGTGGACGTGCGGGACGCCAGGGCGATCCCGGTGCTTCACGCTTCTATCTTTCGCTGGAAGACGATCTCATGCGCATCTTCGCGCGCGAGTGGGTTTCCACATTGCTGCAGCGTCTGGGTATGGAAGAGGGTGTGCCGATCGAAAGCGGCATGATCTCGCGCCGTATCGAAGCCGCGCAGAAAGCCGTGGAAACGCAGAACTTTGAGAGCCGCAAGCACGTTCTTGAGTATGACGACGTGATGAACAAGCAGCGCGAAGCCGTATATGGTCTGCGCCTGCGTCTCCTGGAAGGTCTCGACCAGAAGCAGTTGATCGTTGAAGACTACGTGGCGAACGCTCTCAGCACCATGCTCGACGAGTTCGCTCCGGAGAAGGTCCATCCCGACGCATGGAAGGTTGAGGAACTGCGTGCTCGTCTCTTTGAGAACTTCGGAACGCGGATGGAGGAGATTGATTTCTCTTCGCTGAATCGTCACGAGCTGGGCGAGGAGATCTACAAGAATCTCGAACAGCGCTATGACGTGAAGGAAGAGATTCTGGGTGCGGAGGGTCTGCGCTATCACGAGCGCATTGTGATGCTCAGCGTACTCGATGGTCTGTGGAAGGACCATCTTCTGGCGATGGATCATCTGAAAGAGGGCATCGGTCTGCGTGGATACGCGCAGCAGGATCCTCTTGTCGCTTACAAGCGCGAGTCCTTCGAGATGTTTGAGGCGATGATGAATCGCTTCCAGGAAGACACGCTGCGTACGCTCTTCCGCATGCAGATTCTCGGACCGGACGGAATGCCGATCGAGACCCTGGAGCAGATGAACGCGATTCGCAACGCTGTACCGCCGCCTCCCCCTGTGCTTGAGGCAGCAGTGGCGCAGCCTGTGCCGCTACCACCTTCGCATGCGGCTTCGACGACCATTGATGCTCTGGAAGCGGAGCTGAAGTGGAAGAAGGAGAAGGAGCTCAACCAGGCCCGTCTGGCTGGCGCCGACAAGGCGGAGCCTCTCTCCCAGCGAGCGGCTGGCGATAAGGTCGGACGCAACGATCCTTGCCCCTGCGGTTCAGGTAAGAAGTTCAAGAAGTGCCACGGCGTGGATGCATAGGCCGACACTGGTTTCAAAAAGACCGCGCCCGTAAGCGCGGTCTTTTTATTTGGAGATGTCGTCCAGAAGCACGTTGGCTTTGGTAGCCAATGTGCGCGCGCCTTCAACGTCGCCGCTCTTCCAGGCTTCCTGCGCGCGTTTCACGAAGAGACGGACACGTTCGACCTGCTCCTGATGCGCGTTCTTGATGACGTCGCTCAACTGTTCAAGCCGTTTTTGCACCGCGCCCAGGAGAGTTTCTGTCTCTTGCCGGCCTTGCGTTCCGGCCTCGCCGCCTGTTGTCAGCTCCCCGATGGGAGAAGGATCGGCAGTGGCTGCAGCCGCACCGGGAAGCGCTGGCGTTACCGCGACGGCGGTTTCGGTGGGGCGCGTGACTGGCTTCTTGGGACGCCTTGGACGGGGTTTCTGGGCTGGAGGAGGCTCGACCGCGACTGGCGCGGGGGCCTCTGGCGGCTTCGGCAACTCCTCGGTGTGATGCGTAGGCGGCGGAATCGTCACCGTCTGGATCGCAGGTGGAGGTGCGGGCGGCATGGCCGGTACGCGAACGCGTTTATGACACCCCGTGACGGCAAGGCATGCGACGGCGGCGAAGACAAAGCTCGCACGGAAACCGGGTTTGGGTGTGGGGCTCATGCCGGGTGGGTGATCCCTATCAGTTTATGCGCCAAAGGAAGGCAAAGCCTAAACTCTGTTCCCGGGTTCGAGGCGGATTCGTAGATTGTTCGTGACGTAAACTCCAGCGAGCCTCCGTG
>JAHFTZ010000196.1 GCA_023265355.1 Terriglobus sp. | reverse complement strand
TTGCCGTCTTCAAAGCCAGAGCATCCGCCTCCACAAATCGTCCCGCTTCCAGCAGGTCCGCGATGGAGTACATCAGGTTGTGGACGTAGTTCCAGTCGTCGTCGGGCGAAACATTCTGCGCGCGCATGTACGCCTCATCGACCGCCGTCGAAGCCGCGAACGAAACCTGCGCGCGGTTGTAGTCGCCCAACAGATAGAAGATGTGTCCGGGCATGTGCACCATGTGGCCGCTCGTCGGCACCAGCGCACCCAGACGCACAGCGGCATCGCGCGCCAGCTCCGGATGATTTCCGGGCTCGATGATGTGGATCCAGTAGTGCAGTGAGGCAGTGTCGTTGGGATACTCCAGAATCAACTGCGCCAGAATCTTCTGCGACTCCGCCGTTCCCGCATTGGGTTCGCCATGGGTAAAGCCATCGCGCAACGAACCCGCGAGAAAGATCCGCGCCTGGATCGAAGCTTGATCCGAGGCCGGATAGAGCGCCACCAGCTTGCGCAGCTTCTTCGTCTCCACGGAGTCGTGATGCACCTTCGGATCGCTCTTGCTTTTCGACTCTTTCCTGTCGTCCTTCCTCGCGGCCAGCGACGCTTCGATGTAAAGTTTCTCCGCAGGCGTAGCGTGCGATTTCAACTTCTTCGTACGCTCGAACTCCTCCACCACCAGCGCTTCTGTATCCTTGCCGCGCGCGTCCATCGCCTGTGCCAGGCCCCACCAGCACATGGCGCAGTTTGGGTCGAGGCGGATCGCCTGCTGAAAAGCCTTTGCCGCCTCGTAGTCCCAGAAATCATGCTGCAGATTCAGTCCCTGGTCGAACCAGATCTGCGCCTCGGGTTGAGAGGTCGTAACCGTGATATGCGCGTTGCCGATACCAGTCATTCTTAGCGGTGGTGGCAGTTTTTCCGGAGGCGTCGTGGAGGTCGAAGCGCTCATATCGTGACAGCTCATCTGCGCCTGAGAGGGGGCGCCCAGCATTGCAAAGATCAGGAAAGAAAACCACCATTTCGAAGGAGAGCGCATGGCCGCGATGATATCTGAAAAGGACGCCGCCATACGCCAAGCGAAGGTTTGCTAAGGTCGGTAAACTAGAGAGAGCATGTCGTCTCGAAAAAATCCGCCGTCCAGCAAAACTCAGCTTCCCTTTCTCGGTCTCGCATGCGGCGTCGGTGTCTCGACCATCTATTACAACCAGCCTCTTCTATTGGAGATGGGCCATACCTTTCATGTGAGCGAAGGCAAAGCTGGCTTTGTCGCCGTCGCGACCCAGGTGGGCTACGCGATCGGTCTACTCTGCTTCGTTCCCATGGGCGACATCGCCGAGCGTCGCGGCTTGATGATGAAGCTTTACGGCGCTGTCTCCGTGGCTCTGCTGCTCGTCTCGCTCGCACCGACTTTGCCTCTGCTCATCGCGGCCTCTGCGATCGCTGGCGCGCTCGCTGCTGTGACGCATATCGCTCTGCCCATCGCTCCGGACATCGCACCGAAGCACATGCGTGGTCGCGCTATCGGCATTGTGATGAGCGGTTTGCTCCTGGGCGTGCTGCTGGCGCGGACCTTCGCCGGTTGGCTCAACGATCTCTCGCATCACCTCTTTCCCTTCGCCAGCTGGAGAACCGTATTTTTTCTCGCCGCACTCCTCAACGCTGCCTTCGTCCCTGCGATGCGCCGTTATATGCCCAACCTTCCGCCAAAACGAAAGTTGAGCTACGCCGATGCGATGCGGAGTCTGTATGCAGTAGCGCACGATGAGCCGCTTCTTCGGGAGGCCGCCGTTACAGGGGCGCTCGTCTTCGCGGCGTTCTCCTGCTTCTGGAACACGCTTGCATTCCTCCTCGGCACCCATGGACTGGGCGCGGGCGTTGCCGGTACCTTCGGCCTGGTCGGAACCGCGGGGGCGCTTGTCGCCTCATTTGCCGGAAAAAAGTCCGACAGCCATGGACCACGTTGGGTGCTGACCGGTGGTTTGATCGTATTTGCGTGTGCTTACACGGGACTGTGGCTGAACGAAGCCTTCCGTACGCCCTTCGCGCTCCACCTGATCTGCATGGCCCTCTGCGTGATCCTGCTGGATGTCGGCATGCAAAGCGTCCAGATAGCCAATCAGACGCGTATCTTCGCGCTTTTGCCCGAGGCGCGCAGCCGCATCAACACAGTTTATATGGTGGCTTATTTCACTGGCGGCGCGATGGGTTCCACGCTCTCTACCATCGCGTGGGAGCACTATCGATGGAACGGCGTCTGCATCCTGGCGCTCGGCCTCCTTGCACTAGCCCTCCTCCGCCATCTCACCGGAGATCGTACCAAGTACAAGCCTCTGCACCCCACCGATCCTAACCGGGATTTCGTCCTGGAAGGTTGAGCCGGGCGGACTCCGGCAGATGCTCCTCGCCATGGCACCTTTGGGCCATTGAGAAGGAGGCTCCTTGCACGTATGGTGTGTCTATTATCGTTCACCATGACCCGCGAGCGCTTGTGATCAACACAACGACTTTATCTAAAGAAGATTTGAAGCAGCACCAGGCAAGGGCAGCAAGGCTCATGGCGCCCCGCCCGCTCTGCGGCATCTTTGCAGACAAATCCACCGTGGCAAAAGTTCTTTCGCGTTCGGTCTTTCCCGTCGATTTCAGAGGCGTATAGATGTCGGAAAACCTGTCCATAGAGAACATACTGCGCGCTCCCATGAGGGTAGGGCGGGTCATTCCCCTGCTCATCCTCTCCGCGATCGGTGCGGTCGTGTTCACCTGCACGGTGGCCGTGGTGGAATATGAAAACAATCAGCACATGGCTGATGTCAAAGGCTGGCTCGAACACTCCCACAATGTTCTCAATGTCATTCAGACACAGGGGCAGCGTCTCGATCGGGTCGGTTCTTCGATGCAACTTTATAAGTTGACCGGCGATGATCGCTATCTGGGAAATGCCCAGACATCGGCGGCTGCGATGCGCGTCAGCGTCGAGAACTTAGAGACCCTCCTACGGGATAATCCATCGCAGAGCCAGAATGCAAAAGAGCTCGATACGCACGTCGATACTCTCGCCCACGTTCTCGAAAACGCAAAGGGGTCGAAGGAAGTCCCGGATCGTGAGATTCGAAGCATTCGCAGCGCCCTGTCGGTCCTTCAGAACGACGAGCGCGCACTTCTTAACCAACGGGGCGATGACACCCAGAGAGCGATGACACGGAGCCTCGTTCTGGGGATCGTCTTCCTCGGTTTATCCCTCGTCGTGGTCGTCGCCCTCTTCATTGTTCTGATTCGTGACGCTCTGCGCCGGCGCGCCTTTGAGGAGGAGATCTCCATCTCAAATGACAACCTGGAAAAAACGGTCGAAAAGCTCAAACGCCGCAGTGCGGACTCGGTGTTTCTTAAGTCCTCCCGCGACGAACTTCAACTCTGCGTCACTTCCCTGGAGGCACAGAAATGTACCGCGAGGCACCTCCAGGAGTTGCTTCCGGGCAGCCGGGGAGCCACCGTTATTCTCAATAACTCCCATACCCTGATGGAGATTCTGTCCACCTGGGGCGAACCGACAGCGCTCTCCGATGGATGTGCCCTGGAGACCTGTTGCGGTCTCCGCACCGGAAGGGCCCGCTGGCGCAAGCCTGGCGAATCAGAGATTCACTGCAGCCATTTTGTCGACACGCCACCGGACAACTATCTCTGCATTCCCCTCGCCGCACAGGGCGAGACCATCGGGTTCACCTATCTGGAGTTTCCTACCGAGGAGATTGCCCAATGGGCCTGCGACCGCCTGGTTCTGATTGAAGAGATGGTGGATCTTGCTTCCATGACCATCGCCGCTCTGAATCTGCGTGCCAAGCTGGAAAGTCAATCGATTCGGGACGTTCTTACAGGTCTCTTCAACCGCCGTTTTATGGAAGTGGCCCTGGAGCGCGAACTGCACCGCGCCACAAGACGCGGCTCTTCCCTGGCCGTCCTGCTTCTGGACGTGGACCACTTCAAGAACTTCAACGACACCTTTGGCCACGAGGCAGGAGACGTCGTTCTTCGTGAAGTGGGTTCCAGCTTCCTGCAGGCCGTGCGTACCGAAGACATTGTCTGCCGCTATGGCGGCGAAGAGTTCGTCATCATTCTTCCGGAGATTACAGTGGAGATGGCCTTCGTCCGTGCTGAGGCGATCCGGGAGCAGATCAGCCGGCTCAGGGTTCATCTTAAGGGCCAGCCGCTGGGCCATGTCTCTCTGTCCATCGGGTTAGCCATGTACCCCCATCCCGCGAGCAGCATTACCGAGCTTCTGCGCATGGCGGATCATGCGCTCTACGATGCCAAGCGAGCCGGCCGTAACCGGACAGCCATCGCTGCGGAAACCCCCGCTTTGTCTCTGAAAAATGAACACTAAACGACGAACATCACCCAGAATAGAGGGATGACTGTTCGATCGCCCCTCGCCGGGAAATCACACTACCTCTATCCAGCATTGCTGATGGCCGTTTTTCTGCTCAGCCGAGGCCTTGCTCTGGCTGCGGGGCTTCGCTACTCCGCCATCGAACTGGTCTGGTTTTGGCAGGTGCTGGATTTTGACGTACTCCACCACCATCTCCTGCGCGGTCTTCTGCATCTTCACGGCCAGCCGCCGCTTTACAACGCCCTGATCGGCGTCGCGTTGAAGACGGCACCGGATGCTCTCGGGTGGGTTCTTCTGGGCAGTCAGATCCTGCTCGGTTTAGCGGCTGCGCTCGCGGTGTATTGCACTCTCATTCGGCTCAGGCTCCGGCCACTGATCGGCTTCAGCATCGCGCTCGTCCTGATGCTGAATCCATCGGCGATCCTCTATGAGTTCGATGCTCTTTACACGCAGCTCGTCTATGGGATGCTCTGCCTGCTCGCCTACGCACTCACCTACTATGTGCAGCTGCAGACGCGGAGGTGGCTCTACGCCGCCCTGGGTCTCGGCCTGGCCCTCACGCTTGTGCGCGCAACCTATCAATGGATCTGGCTCGCCGTCCTTTGCGCGCTGCTGTGGTGGCTGATCCCGGAGGCACGCCGGCGCACCGCCCTCACCTCGATGGTCTTCATCGGGCTTTCGCTCCTGTGGCCGCTGAAAAATCTCGTCCTCTTCCATCACTTCTCCTCTAGCACGTGGCTTCCCTACAGCGTCGGAAAACATTGGAAGGCGGAAGATCCTATCGTCGCCAGGTGGGCCGCAGAGGGAAAGATTCCGACCTTCACCTACTCCGAAGCCGAGGGCGCAGAGAGAGAGACGGAATGGCTGAAGACGCGTTGGCGCGCGCCGGAGCAGGGCGTACCGGAGTTGGACAGCCTGACGAAGTCCGTCGGAGGCGCGGCGAACTGGAACTCCCTCGCCCTTCTGCGCATGCATGAGGCGCAGGCCGAGGATGTGAGCTTTCTTCTGCGGCACTACCCGCAGCCTC
>JAHFTZ010000195.1 GCA_023265355.1 Terriglobus sp. | reverse complement strand
GTAAACATCGTCCCCCACCTCGGCCGTCGCCATCGCCGCACGCATCTTCTCCGTCGGCTTCGTCACCGTATCGCTACGCAGATCAATCACTCGTATCTCCTTACTAAACTGGTACCGCTAAAAGTTCACCAAAGACGCTGGAACTCAATACGCGCCCACGCGCCGTCAAACCAAACCGCCCGCTGGCAGACCACATCAATCCGGCCCGCACCATTTCATCCACTGCGCCGCACACATCGGCAAGGAGCCCCGCGTCTACACCTTCGTTCAAGCGCAAGCCGAGAAAAACTCTCTCTTCAAACGCTTCCGTATCTGCCACCCGCTCAAGCTCCACCGGATCATCCTGCCCGAGATACGCATCCAGTTCATCGCCATTCGCAAAACGAGCCGCTCTTCCCCGTTCATCCAGCAACATGGAGTGAGCATCCAAGCCGAACCCGAGATAAGGTGCCCGCTTCCAATACTTCCGGTTATGCCTCGACTGGTGACCCTCGCGGGGAAAGTTCGAGATCTCGTACTGCGCTAATCCGCCCTCAGCCAGAACGTCGCAGGCTTCGAGGTACATCTCTGCCACCGCACTATCGTCGGGAACCAAACCCGCGCCATAACGCACACCCGGCCCGATCAGTTCGCGGCCCAGGCGGGAGTCCTCATCGACCTCCAGCATGTACACGCTGACATGATGCGCGCCCGTCGCCAACGCCCGCTGCAAAGACTCGCGCCAGCTTTCGCGCGTCTGATGAGGCAGGCCACAGATCAGGTCGAAACCAACATCCAGCCCCCGAGACTTCAACCGGGCAATCTCGTTTTCACACTGAATCCCCGTGTGCAGCCGACCCACTGCCGCCGATTCCCGATCCACGAAGCTTTGCACGCCCAGCGAGACTCGGGAAACCCCCAACCGCATCGTCGCCGCCAGCGTGGCCTCAGCGATTTGCCCAGGTGCGCACTCCATCGTCACCTCGGCATTTGCGATCACATCAAACTCGCCGTGCAGAGCGCCAAAGATCTGCGCAAACTTCTCCGCCCTCAGAAGACTCGGCGTTCCCCCTCCGAAGTAAACGGAATCCACGATTTGCGGGATAACTAACCCCTGTTCGGCTGCGATTTTCCGCGCGGAGTGGATCTCCGCACACAGCCGGGCGACGTATCCGTCCATCCGTTCCGGCGCGAATGCGTCCGAGGCGAAGTTGCAGAAGCTGCACTTTGCCTTGCAAAACGGCACCGAAAGATAGAGACCGAGCGAATCCCGCACCCTCCTATTCTCCCACGCATCTAAAATGAACTCATACATGGCGGAAAAAGCGCAGGACACAAAAGAGAAGAAGGAAAAAGACCTCGCGCCCGAAGACGACGTCCTCGGCAAGGCTTACGACGGTCGCCTCATGCGCCGTCTGCTTACCTATCTGCGGCCATACAAGGGAGCCACGGCCCTCTCTGCCATCGCCATTCTGCTCAAAGCCTGCTCCGACGTCATGGGCCCCTTCGTTATTAAGGTTGCCGTGGACAACTACATGTCGGCGCAGCGTCCAGCGAATCCATCCTGGCT
The DNA here is from genome assembly GCA_023265355.1 of Terriglobus sp. Lineage (GTDB taxonomy): Bacteria > Acidobacteriota > Terriglobia > Terriglobales > Acidobacteriaceae > Terriglobus. The sequence goes on along the minus strand of JAHFTZ010000195.1, from coordinate 3,902 downwards.
GGCCCGTCATCTCTCCACAACGCCGCTCACAGGCGTTGCGGAGTGCGCCGCACTCTTCCTGGGTTCGCTCTCGCTCTCCTACGGCATGGAGTTTGTGCAGACCTACCTGATGCAGTGGACCGGCCAGCGCATCATGTTCGATCTGCGCAAGCAGATCTTCCGTCACCTGCAGCGCATGGACGTCGCTTTCTTTGACCACAACCCCGTGGGCCGCCTCGTCACCCGCGTTACGTCGGATGTCGACGCGCTCAACGAAATGTTCACCTCCGGCGTTCTGGCGATCTTTGAAGATGTATTCGTCCTGCTCTTCATCGTGATCATCATGCTGAAGATGAGCTGGCCCCTCGCGATCCTTACGCTCTCGGTCCTGCCGGTCATCATGTATGCCACGCGCCTCTTCCGCATCTCGGTGCGGGAAAGCTATCGCCGCATCCGCACCGCCATCGCGCAGATCAACGCCTTTACCCAGGAGCACGTCTCCGGCATGTCCGTCGTGCAACTCTTCAATCGCGAGCAGCGTGCCTATAACGACTTCAAGAGCATCAACGCCGCCCATCGCGACGCCTTCGTGGACCAGGTGCAGGCCTACTCGCTTTACTATCCGTCGGTTGAGCTTCTCAGCTCCATCGCCATCGCACTCGTCGTCTGGCGCGGCGGGCATGCGATCTTCCATGGGACTCATATCCTGGGCGGAACCGTTACCCTGGGCGTATTGATCGCCTTCATGCAATACGCGCAGCGGTTCTTCCGTCCCATCCAGGATCTCAGCGAAAAATACAACATCCTGCAGGCGGCGATGGCTGCTTCGGAACGTGTCTTCAAGCTCATCGACACCCCGGCGCAGATTACGTCCCCCGCTCTTCCAGTGGAAGGCGATCTCTCCGGCAGCATTGAGTTCCGCAATGTCTGGTTTACGTATCAGAGGCTGGACGAGGCCACGGCCGCTCGCCTTGCAACCGCTACCGAGGCAGAGCTCGCGCACGAGACTGGTATTGAGTGGATCCTGCGCAACGTCTCCTTCACCGTTGCACCGGACCAGACCGCAGCCATCGTAGGCCACACCGGCGCGGGCAAGACCACCATCACGGGACTCATGATGCGCTTCTACGATATCCAGCATGGAAGCATCCTGATCGATGGCGTGGACGTTCGCCAGCAGGACCTGAACAAGCTTCGCAAACGCTTTGGCGTTGTGCTTCAGGACTCCACCCTCTTCACCGGCACAGTCGCCGACAACATCCGCCTCGGCACAGCTTCCATTACCGACGAAGAAGTAGAACATGCCGCGGACGAGGTGAACATCGGCGACTTCATTCGTTCGCTTCCCCTGCAGTTCGCCGAACCGATGCACGAACGCGGCGCCACGCTATCCACGGGCCAGAAACAGCTCATCAGCTTTGCCCGAGCGCTGGCGCACCAGCCCGCAGTGCTCATCCTGGATGAAGCCACCTCTTCCGTCGATACCGAAACCGAGTTGCGCGTCCGTCTGGCGCTGGATCGAATGATCACAGGCCGCACGTCCATCGTCATCGCGCATCGCCTCTCTACCATCCAGCGTGCCGACGTTATCCTGGTCATGCACAAGGGACAACTTCTGGAGGCCGGCACACACAATCAGCTTCTTGCAGCACGTGGGCTCTACTGGAAGCTGTATCAACTGCAGTACCAGGAGCAGGAGACTGGAGCGAACGAACCGATAACCGCGCAAATCGCGTAAATTTTACTTTCCCGTAACTTATTTACTGCAATGACTGTTTTGGATGCGTAATCCGCAGCGCGGTACGCTATCCTTGCTCCGGAAGCAGAGATATCTGTAATACCGAAAGGGAGATACTCCTCGTGTTCAACCGCATGCCGAAGGACAAAAGCTTCTTCGACGACTTCGAACAGTTGGGTCAGTGCCTTACCAGCGTTACCGCCGCTCTTTCATCCTGTATGGACCAATGGCCCGGGATGAACGGCTGCGTTAAGAGCATGGAAGAGAATCGTCATATCGCCCACCAGGTCCAGCGTGTCTGTCTTCTGCATCTCGACACGGCCTTCATTACGCCCTTCGACCGCGAAGACATTCTGCAACTCGCAACAGAGCTTTATAAGACCATCGCCGCGGTAGCAACCGCCGGACGCCGTCTGGAACTCTACAAGCTCGAAGATATGCACCCTTCGCTGCGCTGGCATGTCTCTGCGCTCGATAGCATGGCGCGAGAGATTGCCGCCACCATCAATCTTCTCCGTTCGGCTCCGAAACTCTCTTCTCTGCGTGCCAATCTGGACGAGATCGGTCGCCTGGAAGAAACAGCACGGCAGCATCGTGACCAGTTTCTGACTGAGGTTTATATCGACCAGGCAGATCCCATCGCCGTCATGCAGAAGCGTGAAGTTCACGATCTCATGATGGATGGCATCGACCGTTGCGACCGTCTTGGCCGCACCGTGGAACGCATCCTCCTCAAAAACGACTAGGACAAACGAGCAATCATGCACGCCGCGCCTCTAGCCCTCGTCGTCATTACGGTCGTCATCGCCCTCGGCTTTGACTTTCTCAACGGTGTCCACGACGCCGCCAACTCCATTGCGACGATCGTCACCACGCGCGTTCTTACACCCGCGAAGGCAGTCCTCTGGGCGGCCAGCTTCAACTTCGTCGCTGCCTTCCTCTTCGGTACAGGCGTCGCACACACGATCAGTTCGACGATCATCGATCCCCGTGTGATGAACCTTTACATCGTGCTCGGCGGTCTCCTTGGCGCGATCACATGGAATCTCATCACCTGGTATCTCGCCCTCCCAACCTCCAGTTCCCATGCGATCATCTCCGCGCTCGCCGGGGCTGCCATTGCCAAGGCGGGCTGGCATGCCATCCTGATCAAGGGATGGATCCCGATCATCGCGTTCCTGCTCCTTTCGCCGCTCATCGGCATGGTGCTCGGCTACATCCTCATGCACGTTGTCGCCTGGAGCAGCTTCCGGATGCATCGGGACAAGGCCTCCAAGCTCTTCCGCCGTCTCCAACTTGTCTCCGCTGGCGCATACTCCCTTGGACACGGAACCAACGATGCGCAGAAGACCATGGGCATCATCGTGGCTTTGTTGGTTTCCACGGGCTATGGCAAGTACGCTCTTGGTCACTCCCGACTCTTTGGCAGAAACCATGAGATCTCCATCTGGATCATCCTTTCCTGCCACGCCTGCATCGCCGCCGGAACCATGATCGGTGGCTGGAAGATCGTGCGCACGATGGGCTCACGTATCACGCCGCATCTCCGCCCCATCGACGGTTTTGCCTCCGAACTCTCCGCAGCAGTGACGATCGCTTTGGCCACCTTCGCGAAGGTGCCGATCTCCACCACACACGCCATCGGAGGAGCGATCTCTGGCGTAGGCGCAACCCGCGGTCTGCATGCCGTCCGCTGGATCTGGGCACGCCGCATCATCTACGGCTGGGTCCTCACCTTTCCAGGCGCTGCTCTTGTGGGAGCTTTCTTCTACGCGGTTGTCCATCTTGGCATCGAACGCTTCATCGGCGGCGGCGCTCCTATTCAATAGAGTTCGCTCCCCTGAGGGCGAACGGATAGACTACGCACATTGCTACGAACCCCAAACCGACGATTTTTCTCTCTGCGGGTGAAGCCTCTGGAGATCACTATGGCGCTCAACTCATCACGGCGCTGAAGGAATCTTTTCCCGGGGCCAGCTTCACCGGCCTGGGCGGCACGGAGATGGAGCAGGCGGGCCAGTTCCGCACTATTCGGGCGGAAGACGTCGCCGTGATGGGTATTACCGAGATCCTCCGACACATCCCCCATATCTACCGCTCTTACCTCCGGCTCGTCGCAGAGATCAAGCGTAACAAACCGGACGTCGCTGTCCTGATCGATTTTCCTGACGTCAACTTCCGTCTC
>JAHFTZ010000194.1:2598-5501 GCA_023265355.1 Terriglobus sp. | reverse complement strand
GGAATAGACGAATGCACCGTCGACCTCGTTCGCAGTGGGCTCCACATCGCGCGGAACGGCGATGTCGATGAAGAAGATCGGCTTGCCATTGCGCCGGTGGAGGATCGCCTGTGCCTGCGCCCTTGTAAAGACGTAACCGAGGGATCCGGTCGAGGTGATGATGATGTCCGCCTTGGGCGCGTGCTCCTGCAGATCCGCAAACGGGACCGCAAGACCGTGAAACTCCGCCGCCAACTGCTGCGCGCGCTCCGGCGTGCGATTCGCCACCAGGATCTGCGTCGCTCCCTGCTGCATCAGGTGACGCGCCGCAAGGAGGCTCATCTTTCCAGCACCGACGAGCAGCACCTGACTTCCCTGCAGCGAACCGAAGATGCGATGCGCCAGATCGACCGCGACGGATGCAATGGACACGCTGCTGGAGCCGATTTCGGTTTCGGTACGTACTTTTTTTGCCGTGGTAAATGCGGACTGAAGAAGGCGTTCGAGCGACTTAGAAACCGCGCCGACCTCGCGGGCGACGCTATAGCTCTCTTTGACCTGGCCCAGGATCTGCGGCTCGCCGACGACCATGGAATCCAGAGAAGAGGCCACGCGGAAGAGATGCCGTACCGCATCGCGCTCGCGAAACTCGTAGAGGTGTGGCTCGATGGCAGATGCCTGCAGGGAGAAGTACTCCCGCAAAAACTTGCGTAAGTCTGGAAGATGGGTATCGTCCTCTTCCGCGACGAACTCCACGCGGTTGCAGGTGGAGAGAATCAGGCCTTCGCGCACGCCGGGATGCTGCAGCAGGCTGCGCGTGGCATCGGCTAGGCCGCCCGCCGGAATGGCGAGCCGTTCGCGGACCTCGACCGGTGCCGTGGTGTGATTGACGCCAAGGAGAATCAAGCTCATCGCTCCACCGCAAACTGATGCACGCTGGAGAACTGGTTCGCGCTCCATACCGCCAGCATCACGAAGAACACGAAGGCCGAAAGAAACACTGCGCGACGCCCGCGCAAGCCAGCACTGCGACGAATCGCGATCATGGCGACGTACGCCAGCCACATCACAAAACTGAGCAGGACCTTGGGGTCATGGAAGTAAGAGGCGCCATACATCTGCATGGCCAGAAGTGAACCAATCAAAAGCCCCGCAGTCATGCACGGCAGACCGAAGAGAAGCGATTTTAAGACAATCGCATCCGTTGTCGCGAGGGGCGGAAGGGCTCCGATGGGACCCTTCGTGGAACGCGATTTGAGCCGCTTCTCCTGGATCAAGTAAAGAACGCTTGCGAGGAGCGAAAGAATGAGTGCGGCATAGGCGGCCAGAAGAAGAGCGATGTGGAGCCAGATCCAACCGCTGTGTAAAAGCGGGCTCGTCAGGGTGCTTTTTCCGAGTGCAAAGGCTGGCACGAGGCAGAGCAGCGTCGCGACCGGCAGGAGCACCACTCCCATCGTTAAGGTGCGGTACACGGCGGCGGTCAGTAGAAATGCCACAACGAGCAGCAACGCCAGAACAGCCTGGATCTCCGTCGCCTCCACCGGGACGAGGTGGTGTGCGGCCGCAAGAATCTGTGCCAGGGAGATGGAGTGGAAGAACAGGCCCAGAAGTGCGGCGGGAAGGGCGGCGTATTTCCACTGCGGGCGTTCGTAAAGAACAGCAGGCAGCACCGCTAAGGACGCTATGCCATACAGGAGAACCGCGATCTTGAGCCAGACAAGAGACATAACAAAGTCGGTCCCAACGCAGAAAAGAACGCGGGGCACCTAGCTTTAAGTATACCGGGCGTTAGAACCCCATTGACCATTTCCCGCCGCTCGGGTTGCCTGGCCCCATTTAGAGGCCCCGCGCCCATCCATGACCACAATCCCAGATGGGCGCAGAGTTCTCGTCAACAAAACTACGCTCTAGACCAGGATAGAATCGTCGTTCTGAAGTACCGGCTGTTTACGCCAACCGCTATTTTCAATCAGCGACTCTGCGACCTGGACGATGCTATTCAAGCCATCGTATCGAGCAAAGTTCTTCGCCATCTGCCTGGCGCGCTGGCGGTAGGTCGGATCGCTCAGCACAAGTCGAACTGCATCCAGGATTTGTTTGGAGGTTGGATTTCCCGTTTGCAGATTGATTCCAGTGCCTGACCACGCGACACGCGCACAGACGAAGGGCTTATCTTCGGTAGCCCCAGCCGCGATCACAGGGACACCGTAGCTAAGTGCCTGCTGTACGCCGTTGTACCCACCATTGGTGATGAAAATATCGGACTTCGGCAGAACCAGGTGATAAGGAAGGTAGCGCTCGACATGGAGATTCGGTGCTTCCTGAAGACCCTGAATATCCACACCTCCACCTGTAACGATCACCTCTACATCTTCCTCAGCCAAAGCTGCAATCGTCGGCCCCACAAGCTGACTGAAGTCATAGTTCGCGATTGTTCCCTGCGTGACAAAGATCACAGGCCTGGAACCGTCGATTCTCTTCAGCCATTCGGGCTCTTCTACTTCTGTCGTGTTTTTTGGAATGATTGGACCGACGAATTGGAGATTCTTCGGTTTGTCTTCGATTGGGTACTCAAACTCTTCGGCGGTGAACTGCAGAAACGTATCAGGCAACAGACACGCGGTGTCGAGCAGGGATTTTAGTGAGCATTCTGCCCCGTACCTCTTCAGGATTCGATTCACGGACGCGGTAGACCGCGCCAACCCCTCCTCGAACTGCTGAATATGCTGCGCATTGCGCAATATTCCTTCCGTGGAGGTGTCCAGGCCGGTAAATGGAGATACTTCGGGCCGTTGCAGCCAATACGGGACGATACCGCACGTGATCAGCGGAGGTCTGCGCTGCGCTGCAACGAGTAAAGGGAAGCTCCCCATGAAACAAATATCGACCAGAACCAGATCGATCTCCTGCTCTTCGATGATGCG
>JAHFTZ010000194.1:0-2588 GCA_023265355.1 Terriglobus sp. | reverse complement strand
GGTATTGATCTGGAATTCTGGCACCAAAGCAAAATTCCAGGTCGTAGTCCAACTGGGGCAATCCCAGCTCTCTCGTCGCTCGCTCAGGAAAGAGTTCGTTCATGAGGCGATAGTCAAAGTCTGCGATTCCCTGGAGCGGCACAAAGTTGAGACCGGCGGCCTGCGCCCTTTCACGGAAGATTTCAGCGCTATTGAACGTGACATCGTGGCCGCGCTGGCCAAGGTGTTCCGCAATGGAAAAGAGAGGATTGACGTGACCGGGGGCGGGCGTAGCGGATACAAGAATGCGACTCATTTATCTTTTATCTCCCGAAGGGCAGCGGTAACGTCCGCTTGCCATATGTTTAAACACGTGAACCTATGACTTATTCAATTTGTTTCGCCTCGGCGGATGGAGCGAGGTCCGCTCTGCGATCCCGATGGAGCACTCTCTCTAACGCACGCACAAAAAAGAGCCTCCCTGTTGGTAAGCCGAAATCGTTTCGCTTTGAGGCAAACTGGCGCATCGAAATCCGCTCCATCCCTGCATCTCAACCCCTCAGAAGCGGACATCCGCTCGGGAGCGACACATGGAATACGGACACAAAGTACAGGCAGGCGAAGCAACTGAAGGCAAAACAACCGCAACTATCGAAAATTATACGGCCCAGGTGCCGAGCGTCGTCTTTCTGACGGCCGCCATCGCGTCCATTACCGCATCGCTGGTTTTTAAAGCGCAGAAGAAAGATCACGCGGCGCTCTTCGTGGGCCAGTGGGTGGCCCCTTTTCTGATCCTCGGCCTCTATAACAAACTGGTGAAACAACACGGTTCGGACGCCACCGCCCGCTAATTTGGGCCCCTGACTTCCACAAGCGCCAGCATGCCGGAAGACGGTATGCTGGCCATTGGAATGTCTGTAGAAACTCCCATCCCAGCTCCCCACACGCAGACGCCTGTAATGCGTCAGTTTTTTGCGGCCAAGCAGGCCCACCCGGATTGCCTGCTTTTCTTCCGCATGGGCGATTTTTACGAGCTCTTTTACGATGACGCCATCCTCGTCGCCCGCGAACTGCAGATCTCCCTCACTGCCCGTGACCGGGAGAAGGCGATTCCCATGTGCGGCGTTCCCTACCACGCCGCCGAAAACTACCTGCAAAAGCTACTCCGCCGTGGCTATCGCATCGCCATGTGCGAACAGCTTGAAGATCCCAAGCTCACGAAAACTCTCGTTCGGCGCGGGGTGACCCGCGTTCTCACGCCGGGAACGGCTCTCGATAGCAGCCTTGCGCCTAACGACAATACCTTCCTTGCCGCTCTGACGCTGAATGCAAGGTCGGATGCCGCAGGCGTTGCCGCTTTGGACCTGTCCACCGGCGAGTTCCGCGCCACGGAGTTTCACGGCAAATCCGCGATCAAAGAGGCCGTGGACGAACTGCATCGCCTGGCGCCACGCGAGATCCTGCTGGCTACAAACCTTCGTCTGGGATCGGCGCAGTCGACGTTGGACGGCGAAGAGGACGAGACGCTTCCTGCTGCCGCGACCAAGACCCCGCTGGAAGATTGGGTCTTTACAGCGGATTACGCCCTTCCCCTGCTGCAACAACATTTCCGCGCGAACTCGCTGGATGGGTTCGGGCTAGGAACGCACGCCTCCGCCGCGACGGCTGCTGGAGCGCTTTTGCACTACCTCCGCGCTACGCATCACGAGGACCTGGAGCATCTGGATTCGCTCGGATACTATGAGCGCGCGACCTGCCTGGAACTGGATGCCGTCAGCGTGCGCAACCTGGAGCTGACGGAGCCGCTCTTTTCGGGAGAATCCAACCAGACCACGCTCCTCTACACGCTGGACGCCTGCCGCACGCCGATGGGTAAACGCCTGCTGCGGAGCACGCTTCTGCGGCCCAGCATCGACCCGGCCCAGATCGCAGCGCGGCTGGACTCCGTTACGGAAGCCCACGCTTCCCTTCCCAAGCGCGAGACGTTGCGCCGTGCGCTGGATGGGATCCTCGATCTGGAACGCCTCCTGGCCCGTATCGCGCTGGACTCCGCCGGTCCACGGGATGTTGTGGCTTTGTGCCGGACACTTTCCGCTCTGCCCGGTGTCTTTCTTGGCGCGCAGGAGTTTTCGCAGGGCCGTTGGTCTGCTTTGACGCAGGAGTTCGACACGCTCGAAGACCTCTGCGGACAGATCGGCCGCACCCTTGTGGAAGATCCTCCGTTGAAGCTGGGCGAAGGCGATGCTATCGCACAGAACGTCGACGCGGAGATGGACGAGTTGCGCGGACTTTCGCGCAGCGGTCGCGAATCTATTGCGGCCATCGAAGACCGCGAGCGCGAGCGCACCGGGATCAGTTCGCTGAAGGTGCGCTTTAACTCCGTCTTCGGCTATTACCTGGAGATCACGAAATCGAATCTGGCGAACGTGCCTGCGGACTATGAGCGCAAGCAGACTCTCGTCAACGCGGAGCGTTTCACAACGCCGGAACTCAAGGACTACGAGCGCAAGATTCTTACCGCGCAGGACCGCATTGCAGAGATCGAGCGCCGCATCTTCGCGGACCTTCGACGAACCATCCTTGAAGCCGCCCATCGGATGCGTGAGACG
>JAHFTZ010000193.1:3429-5501 GCA_023265355.1 Terriglobus sp. | reverse complement strand
GAGAATCAAAAGATTGGAGCCTTGCGAACGTTGCAGGTGCCCATCTACGCATCAGGAGCTGCAATGTCGAAAGTTTCGAAATTAGTAGAGAAGAGTCTTACGCTGACGGCCAAGGCTGGATGGGCTGTCTTTGAGAAGCTCAATAGCATCAGCCCCAACGCGAGCTTTACACCCCGCTGGAGCGATAAGCCCCTTCTGAAGAGCTACCAGAAGGAAAAGCCTCCCCTCGGTTGGCCCCGTACGACGGACTCTCTCTGCCCGAAGTGTATCCCCGAGATCCGCCAGCAGATCATTGACGGCAAGCTGCCGCACGAGATTCTTCTGAACGAGAAGGTCGGCGAGATCAAGGCACAGATCATCGAGCGCGACGGCCAGATCCTGATGGTGAAGGACTGCCCGATTCACGGCCATTTTGAAGATCTCATGTCGATCGACGTTGAGATGATGGCACATCTGGAGAAGGTGTTCCCGGGCCGCGATATCCGCGCCCACAATGACGAGAAGTTGCACAATCACGGCACGTCGACCGTCACGCATGGCCGTGGCTCCGTGTTGACCATCGATCTTACGAACCGCTGCAACATGATGTGCGATCCCTGCTTCATGGATGCGAACCAGGTCGGTTTCGTTCACGAACTGACGTGGGACGAGATCAAGACCATGCTGGACAACGCGATCCAGATCAAGCCCCGCCGCCAGATGTCGGTACAGTTCTCCGGTGGTGAGCCGACGCTTTCGCCTTACTTCCTCGATGCTGTCGCTTACTCGCGTAAGGTCGGTTACAACTCGGTGCAGGCTGCGACCAACGGTATCGAATTTGCCAAGAGCAAGGAATTTGCCAAGGCCGCTGCGGAAGCGGGTCTGCGCTATGCCTACCTGCAGTTCGACGGTATCGGTAACGCAGCCAACTCGCATCGCAAGGTTGGAAACGCCTTCGACGTAAAGCTGCAGGCCATTCATAACCTGCACGAGGCTGGCGTCGACATCGTTCCCGTAACGACGATCATCAACGGCATCAACAACGAGCAGGTCGGACGCATCATCGAGTTCGCTCTCGACAACCCCAAGAAGATCAACTTCCTTTCGTTCCAGCCGGTTTCCTTTACCGGTCGTGACGAGGCGGTTTCGGACGAGCGCCGCGCTGCACAGCGTTATACGCTCTCGCATCTCGCGCATGACGTGCGTACTCAGACTGGTCTGGGCGAGTCGACGCGTGACTGGTTCCCGATCTCGTTCATGAGCACCTTCTCTGACTGGGCCGATCTGGTTCACGGACCGGACACCGACTGGGGCCAGCTCTCCTGCGGATGCCATCCCAACTGTGGTATCGGTATGGCTCTCATGATCGATAAGGAGACGAAGGAAGCTGTTCCCGTAACGGCGTTCCTGAACGCCGACCGTCTGGCGAAGGACGTTGCCAAGGTGAACGACGCCGCTCGCGGCAAGTTCCTCTCGATCCTGGGCGTGTCTCTCGCTCTTCTGCGCAACTACGATCCGACGAAGGCACCGCAGAACTTCAAGATCTCCGATCTTCTGCAGAAGTTCGACAAGTGCTTCGGCGCGACCGGCCGCAACTACGGCAAGGTCACGGCGGACCGCACGATGGAAGACATCAAGATGCGCCGCGCCGATCGTTGGAACTTCCTGTTCATCGCAGGTATGTGGTTCCAGGATCTCTTCAACTACGACTTCCGCCGCACGGAGCAGTGCATCATTCCGTACGCGACCCAGGAAGGCGAGATCAGCTTCTGCGCCTACAACACCGGTGTGGGTTGGAGAAACATCATCGAGAAGATGCACATGACCTCCACGCTGACCAAGTGGTACGAAGAGCATGGACGCCACGAGATCTTCGCCGGCGGTAAGAAGGTCGCCATCGAGAAGCAGGAGAAGTACGACCTGGTTCTGAACGATGAACACGTCAACGCAGCCGCAAACGATACGTTCGAGAAGTCCGGTATCGCGAAGAATGCGCGTGAAGAAAAGGTCATGGCGCGTGACGCAAAGCTGAAGCAGGACGCCGAGAACGCACGTATGGCCAAGCTGTACCGCAAGGAAATCCTCAAGGAGCC
>JAHFTZ010000193.1:0-3329 GCA_023265355.1 Terriglobus sp. | reverse complement strand
GCCCAGGCCCGGATCAGATTTTCCACGCTACCGTCGGCAACCTTGTACGCTCCTGCGTTGGAATCGAAAAAGTGCAGCGTGTTGGCCCGACTTCGGTAAAAGGCGATTGTGTGCCCTCTTCCCCGACCACCATCAATGTTAAGGTCGATAAGGATGGCAACGCCAGCGCGAAGAGATCCGGTTGTGCGCGCGATGCTCTCTGGCAACAGATACTGGTAGCCGGCGTGGTTGTAACCCCGCATATAAGCTAACTCCGGATCACCACCGAATGCGGCGTCTGGATCCAGTCTCTGTGCCAGGTCCATCTTTATCAGCTGTCCGGGGTAGTTGACCCGATGAAGGTTGATTGAGTCGCTCGCATGCCCTATACCCCGATCCTGATAAAGCATCTGTAAATCCTCCGCCTGCCTCATCGTCCCTTCGTTTCGTTGGTGGCTGTTTTCCTTGAAAGTGTTCCTTAGAAAGGAATTCGATGCGACGACTTTACCAAGGGATGTTCCTGCAGGAACCGACAAGCCTGTCTTTGCGCGCGTCAGTGGATTGAGGGAGTTTGAAAATTGCTTTGGAGCATCGTGTCGAAGTGGACCTTCGGGCTTGAAAAGTCCGTTCGAGGTGGAGAGCTTCTCTTTGATCCATTGGAGCGTCACTGACATACAAACGCCGTTGTCCAAATGGTCCCCTAAATTTCCGGCCTCAATATCCTGCTGAACAAGTCCGAAGGAGTCTGCCTGAACGAATTTGTATTCTCGGCTGGCATACCTATTCAACTTGCTGAAGTCCCTCGCCATATTTCCTCCGTAGGGCAGGAACGATCTGCTTCCCCCCTAGAGCAGACACGGGGAAGAGGCAAAATATTCCCTATGGTTAATGGAGGAATTATCTGCTTCTTTCTTACAGTTGAGCTCCTGGGTTACACGACGCGCCTTCCACTACGTGAGAAGTAAGCACGTGCGCCGGAGGTAGATACGTCTATTTCTCTCGAATGGCCACACCCTGCAGCTCGAAGCGAGCTCCGAAGAGCAGGGCTCCGCTGCCGATGAAGGCGCGAGGCGGAAGCTGTGTCGTGAAGTAGGTGCGGTAGACGGCGTTGAAGCGCTCCCATAGAGAGACGTCGCTGCAGAAGATCTGGAGCTGCACGATGTCGCTCATCTGCATGTCGGCTAAAGCCAGAATGCTTTGCAGGTCCTGCATCAGGCGGTGTGCTTCTTCTTCAATGTCTTCGGGAACGGCAAACTGGCCTTCGAGAAGGCCGATGCGACCGGAGAGATACAGTGTTTTGTCGTCCACAAGGACAGCGTCGGCGAAGGGAAGGTCGGGATTGCTGCTGAGGTATCTTCGGCTCATGAAACCAGTTTCTCCGAGTCTATTGTAGGGGGGCGCCATCCTGAGACTCGGCTTATGGCGGACGCTTCTGGTGGCATCTGAATCGGATGTCATCTCACATTGGAGATGCAGAAGGAGAGAACGATGCCTTATATCGAAACGCAGGATGAGTCTGAGATCTATTTCAGTGACTGGGGTGAGGGTGAGCCAGTTGTTTTGATTCATGGATGGCCTTTGGATTCCACCAGCTGGGAGTACCAGGCCAAGTTTCTCGCGGACAACGGCTACCGTGTGATCGCGTACGATCGTCGCGGCTTCGGACGCAGTGAGCGACCGTATGAAGGATATGACTATGACACGTTGACCTCGGATCTGAATGACCTGCTGGAGGCGCTGGATCTCACCGGCGTAACGCTGGTCGGATTCTCCATGGGCGGTGGCGAGGTGGCGCGCTATCTCTCGACGTACGGTTCGGAGCGGGTAGCCAAGGCCGTCTTCGTGGGTGCGGTGACACCGTTTCTACTGAAGACGGAAGACAATCCCGATGGCGTCGACCAGTCCGTCTTCAATGGTGTGTTGGAAGGTCTGGAGAAGGATCGCTTCGCCTTTACAGCAGAGTTCGCTAAGGGATTTTACGGACGTACGTTGCTGAACAACGGCGTTTCGGATGAAGTTCTGCAATGGCACTTCCTGCAGGCTGCTGCTGCTTCCTCCGTGGCGACGATCGAATGTGCCAAGTCGTGGAGTTCCACGGACTTCCGCGAGGACCTGGCGAAGATCGATGTGCCGACATTAGTGCTTCACGGAACGGGTGATAAGACCGTGCCGATCGAGATCTCCGGACGTCGCACGGCTGCGCTTGTGCCGGGGGCAGTGTTGATTGAGTACGAGGGTGAGCCGCATGGATTTACCGCGACCATTCCGGATCAGCTGAACGAGGATCTGCTGGCGTTCCTGCGCAGTTAGGTCTCTGCTTTGGACCCCATTCTTTCCCGTCTTTTGCGAAAGGGTGGGGTCCGCAGAGCGCAGAAAGCAGATTCCTACGGGATGACAAAGAGAAGAGACGGTCTTTAGTCGTGCGCCGGCGGTGGCGGCGGTGCGATTGAAGAGGGTGTGGGCTTTCCCATGATAGTGAACGGCTCCATTAGTTCGACGCGGGTGCCGTCTGGGTCGAAGAGGTTCAACTGGCGCTTCTGGTTGACGCCGGTGCGGATCTCCATGGGACGTGTGTAGTTCTTTGCAGCGGGATTGGCTTTCAACTTAGTGAGGGAAGCGTTGATCTCCGGCACCGAGAGCGCGACGTGATTGCTGCTTCCCCATGTGTCTGGATTCGCGGGTGCGCGGTAGAGCATCAGTTCGATGTAGTCCGTGCCATCGGGCACCTGCATGTTGATCCAGCTCAGGTCCTGCTTGCCAGGCGGAGTACCGCGCCAGGTTTCGCGGAAGCCGAAGATGCGGCCGTAGAAGTCCATGGATTTTGCCGTGTTTCCGACGATAAAACCTACATGATAGATCGCGTCTGAGATGCGGTTGGGGGAGAGCTTCGCAGGAGCGGAGGACGGTTTGGGCTGGATGAATTCGATTCTTGTGCCGTCGGGATCGATCACCTGAAGGGCGCTTCCGGCGGGCTGGCTCGCGATGCCCTGCGCTTTGAGGTAGGCGCGCATCTGCTCGATGTCGTCGACGATGAGGCAGAGGTGGTCGAACCGGTTGCGCGGCGTGATGGGGGTTTCTGTGGAGATTTCGATGCGCTCGTGGTCGTTCACCTGGAGGGTCGCCTTCGTGGGATTTGGCTTTCCTACGACTTCATAACCGAGGAGATCGTGCCAGAAGGTGAGCGCCCTGGGCAGATCCGAGACGAAGAACGCGACGTGATCGATGCCGGTGATGTGGGGGCGCTGCTGCGCGGATGCAGCAAGGGGCAAAAGAAAGACAGCGGCCAGAAGCTTTGCGGTTCGCATGGGGTGGAACTATAGCGGGTGCGGTGTGTGCGTGTCGTGCTTCAG
>JAHFTZ010000192.1:3207-5514 GCA_023265355.1 Terriglobus sp. | reverse complement strand
ATTCTGCTTGCGTTTGATTCCGTGAAGAAGCTCAACCTGAGCGCGAAGATGATGCTGCTTGTGGCTTCGTTCGCCGCATGGTTTTGCGAAGGAATCATTTTTGTTTCGGCGTCCCGCGTGATGGGGCTGGTCGTCGGTGCACGTGGCCCATGGCTGGCGCTGTCCCTCAGCAACCTGTCCTATCTGATTCCAAGTTCGCCGGGCGCGATTGGTACCTTTGAGTACTTCTGCAAACTGGGCATGGTCAGCCAGGGTGGCAAGCCTGATTTGGCTGCGGTGTACGGACTTTTTGTCCATGTGATCGTGTTGTTGACGATCACACTGGCAGGAGGCATCGCATTTTTCATGCACCGCGCAGGACGCGCCCGCGCGATCGCTCGTGCCGATATGGCGGAAGTCGCGTCGGAACGCAAAATTCCAGTTCGAAATTGATCGAGAGAGACCATGTATCGCACACAGCAACAAAAGATTCTGACCCATCTGGTCTCCGTGTTGGAGACGAAGTATGGTGTGACGCTCGCACAGATTGCGACCGAGCAGCCGCGCCGGACGGAGTTGGGTGAAGTCGCTTTACCCGTAGCGTTTGAGCTGGCAAAGCGTTTGAAGAAAGCGCCACGCGCGATCGCGCAGGAGCTTGCCGACGAGATGCGTTCTGTCGAAGGCATTGCGGCGGTGGATATCGCGGGTGCGGGCTATCTGAATTTAAAGTTCGACCGTGCGACGCTCGTGCGTGCGATGGCGGCGGGCCAGCATGCCGATGTGGGCGGAACCGGATTCCGGTTAGTGGAGCACACAAGCATTAATCCAAATAAAGCAGCGCACGTTGGCCATCTGCGCAATGCGATTCTCGGGGACACCTTTCAGCGCCTGCTGCGGAAGGACGACTTCAAGAGCGGCTATGGCGTGGGCGTTCAGAACTACATCGACAACACCGGTGTTCAAGTGGCCGATGTGGTGGTGGGTCTGACGCACCTGGAACGGAAGTCGCTGACGGATGTGCGTGCTCTGCTTCTGGATCTCAAGGCGAAGGGCGAGCGCATCGACTACTACCTATGGGACCTGTACGCGCACGTTTCGCGCTGGTACACGGAGGATCCGGCGGAGCTTGCTGCGCGCAAAGAGCTTCGCCTGGCGACGCTACACCTCATCGAAGAGGGCGGAAACGACACGGCGATCATCGCGGACATCGTTGCGACGGCGGTCATTGAACGGCATATTGAGACGATGCAGCGGCTGGATATCGAGTATGACTTTCTGCCCCGCGAAAGCGAGATCCTGCAACTGCACTTCTGGGACGCGGCACGCGCGCTCATGATTGAGAAGGGCGTTCTCTATGAAGAGACCGAAGGGAAGAATAAGGGTTGCTGGGTCATGCGGCGTCCGGGAACCGAGCAGACGGAAGGCACGGATGACGATGCCAAGGTGATCGTTCGTTCGAACGGAACGGTGACGTACGTGGGCAAGGACATTGCGTATCACCTCTGGAAGTTCGGTCTGCTCCCGGGCAAGGATTTTGGCTACGCGAAGTTCCACGAGTATCCCACGCATACCTGCTGGATCTCGACGGTGCATGGAGAGGATCCGCACCCCACCTTTGGCAAAGCAGACTGGATCTATAACGTGATCGATTCACGTCAGAACGATCCGCAGGCCAATGTAGTGGAAGCGCTGCGGGGTATGGGTTACGAAGACGCCGCCAATCGCTATACGCATTTGAACTACGCGATGGTGGCGTTGACGCCGCGCTGCGCGATCGACCTTGGCTACGAGGTAAGCGAGGAAGACCGCGGCAAAGCGTACCTTGAAGTCAGCGGACGCAAGGGCTTTGGAGTGAAGGCTGACGATCTTCTCGACCGGCTCATTGCAGCGGCGAAGTCTGAGGTGGACAAGCGGCATCCTGATCGCGATTCTGCGGAGCGCGAGACCGCAGCAAGGCAGATCGCTGTCGGCGCGCTGCGCTACTTTATGTTGAAGTTCACGCGAAACACGGTGATCGCGTTCGATCTGCGGGATGCCTTGAGCTTCGAAGGCGAGACCGGACCTTACGTTCAGTACGCCATCGTGCGTGCGGGCAATATCCTGCGCAAGGCCGGGATAGAGCAGGACGAGGCGCTGGACGCTCTGTCTGGAGTTGACATCGGAGCACAGATCGATGGCGATGAGAATAACAGCGTGTGGGAGATCTGGCTGATGGCGTCGCGCCTGACGACGGTGATCGAAGCGGCCATCGTAACAGCCGAACCAGCTCTCCTTGCACGATATGCGTTTCAGCTGGCGCAGGCGTTCAATAACTTCTATCACCGGCAC
>JAHFTZ010000192.1:0-3197 GCA_023265355.1 Terriglobus sp. | reverse complement strand
TCCGAGACCGACCCGGCGCGCAAAACCGTGCTGCTGGCGACGGCTGCCATTGCCCGGCGTGAGACGATCCGGGCACTTGGCTTCATGGGAATGGAAGCGCCCTCGGTAATGTAGCGGGTTGTGGCCTGGGTCTACGGCTTCGGTGAAAGCTCGCGGACCCACTCCACAATACTGCGCACGGCTACGCCCGAAGGACCTTTGGCGATGTAGGAGCGCTGATTTTCAACCCAGGCCATGCCTGCGATATCGAGATGGATCCATGGCGTGTCGCCGACGAACTCCTTGAGGAACATTGCGCCTGAGATGGCTCCGCCCCAGCGGTTCATGCCCGTGTTCATGATGTCGGCGATCGACGACTTGATGTACTCCTTGTAGTCGTCGGTGCAGGGAAGCCGCCAGAAGGATTCCCCGGCGCGGCGCATCGCGATTTGGAATGCTTCGCAGGTCGCTTCGTCGTTGGAGAAGAGGCCCGAGTTGTTCACCCCAAGAGCCACGACGCATGCGCCAGTCAGCGTGGCGGCGTCGATGAGCTGGGTTGCGCCGAGCTGCTTTGCATAATGTAGGCCGTCCGCAAGGACGAGACGCCCCTCCGCGTCCGTGTTCATCACTTCAATGGTTTTACCCGACATTGCGGTAAGCACGTCGCCCGGTTTGTAGGCGGTGCCACTGGGCATATTTTCTGCGGAGCAGACGACGGAGATCACGCGGGCAGCGGGCTTGAGCTGGGCGATGGCTCGCATGGCGCCGATCATGGCGGCTGCGCCAGCCATGTCGTACTTCATCTTCTCCATGCCATCTGCGCTCTTGATCGAGATGCCACCTGTATCGAAGGTAATGCCTTTGCCGACAAGGCCGAAGACCGGGGTTCCGGCCGCAGGAGCTGTAGCAGGTTCATAGGTCATCACAATCAGGGCCGGAGCCTCGGCTGAGCCCTGGGTCACGCCGAGAAAGGCGCCCATGCCGAGTTCTTTCAGCTTGGGCGTGCTGTAGACCTCGCATTGGATGCCGAACTCAGTGCACATAGCCCGCGCGCGCTCCCCGAGGACCGTCGGCGTAAGGACGTTGCCAGGTTCATTTACAAGGGCCTGGGTAAAGGCGATCGATGTGCCGAGAATGTTTCCTTCGGCAAATCCCTCTTGAATTTCCGACTGCGTACTTCGTTCGGGCGTGGAGGAGACGACGGAGAGTACGTCGATGCTCTTATCTTTGCGGTCGGTGCTGTAGGTGTCCGGATCGAAGTCCGCGATATAAGCACCTTCGACGAGAGCGCGGGTGGTAAGCGAGCAGGGAAGATCCTCGAGCGCTTCGTCGGAAAGGGAGCGATCTTCCGGGATGGCAATCGCGCAGTTGCGAATGCTCTTCAGCTTTGCCGTACGGATCGCCGTTCCAGCGCCGATGCGTACCTGATGCGGCGAAAGGAGCTTGGCCTTGCCCAGACCTACGATTAATAAGCGTTCACACTTGAGGCCGGATGGGGCATGGAGAAGAAGCGTCTCTCCGGTGGAAGCCTTGAACTCGCCTCCCGTAAGGAAGGCCGCCGCGGCATCGCTGATCGTGTCGGAGGTGGTGAGCAGGGTCGGAAGCGGTGTCGCGTCCTTACCGGTGGCGATGTCGACTGCAAAAACGGTGAGCAGGGGGGAGGCAAACGTGGCGGCGTCCTGAAAAGCGATCCGTGTAATCATTCTTTTCATGGTACTTCCTCCCACGCCACCGGGCTACCGCATTACGACCGTTGACTCCGCGCGATGGCGGCGCGCGTTTCCTTGTCCACTTCGCGCTTCCGCTCGGATTCGCGTTTGTCCCAGTCCTGCTTACCCTTGGCAAGCGCGAGTTCGCATTTGACCTTGCCTCTTCGAAAATAAAGACGCGTTGGGATGAGAGTAAAGCCCTTCTGATTCGTCTTAACCTCAAGCTTGCGCAACTCCTGTTTATGAAGAAGGAGACGGCGCGTGCGTGTAGCGTCGTGATTCATCAGGTTGCCGTGAGAGAAAGGTCCAATATGCGCGTTCAAAAGAAAAGCTTCGCCGTCTTTCAGGAGACCATAGGCGTCCTTGAGGTTGGCCTTGCCTTCGCGAATGGATTTGACCTCGGTACCCTGAAGGGCAACGCCACATTCGAACTTGTCGAGGAGAAAGTAGTTATGACTGGCCGAACGATTGACGGCAGCATCCCGGTCGCCGACGGCGATGGGGTCGCGCGGGCCTGTCTTCTTTGGAGGCGCGGAGCTGGTCGGGATAGCGGTAGGTCGGGCCATGGAGAGTTTGATGCTAGCACGGTGCAAACGATGCGTCGGGCCCTATGCCGTGTGCATGGGGAGCAATAGGCTGGAATGGTATACTTGGGCGGTCCCAGCAGGCGAAAAGTAAGAGCAAATCTGCGTTCTGCTTGCGTTTTCAGCGTGACATCCGAATGGCGTGCAGAGTGGGCAGGTATTTTGAACAGAGGCACGATGGATCGCCAGCGTAGGAATTTTCTTCTCGGGATTGTTTTTCTGGCAGGCGTATTTTGCGTTCTGTCGCAGAGCGCGAAGGCGCAGTCAGCGTCTACATGGAACAAGCGTGGTCTGGCCGCCGAGCAGCGCGAAGACTATGACGCCGCCTTTGAGGCGTACCGTCAGGCGCGCCTGCTGAAGCCGGATGACCTTCGCTATAAAACTCACTTCGAGCGGATGCGTTTTCAGGCCGCTGCCGCTCATGTGGATCGTGGACGTGTCCTGCGTCAGAACGGCGATGTAAATGCCGCGTTATCAGAGTTCCAGCGGGCGATTGCCATCGATGGTGGAAATCAGGCGGCCCAGCAAGAGATCATTATTACGCAGCAGCAGATCTCCTCGTCTCCTACGGCGCTCGATGCGCCTGCCGTGATTCCAGCCGCGCCCTCTTCTGTTTCCGCCGGACCGGTTGAACTGCAGCCCGTTTCGACCGACCCGATCACCTTGCACAGCGTTGAGGACACGAAGAATATTTATCAGGCCATTGGAAAACTGGCTGGTCTGAATGTCATTTTTGACCCTGACTATACGTCCAAAAGAATTCAGGTCGATCTGAACAACGTCGGTCTGTCCGATGCCCTGCGCATTGTCGGTGTGATGTCTGGCACCTTCTGGAAGCCGGTGACCGCAAACACGATCTTTGTTGCACAGAACACGCGGGTCAAGCGTACCGATCTGGACACGATGGCGGTCCAGACCTTTTATC
>JAHFTZ010000191.1 GCA_023265355.1 Terriglobus sp. | reverse complement strand
TGGGGTGGCAAACGGGGATGGCTCGACATCAAAGGAGTCACTGCGCTCATCGTGGTCGTGATGAATGTAGCCGTTCCGTGTGCCATGTTCGCATCGATCATTCGTACACCGTGGTCCGCAGTCGCTCACGCTGCGAGCGCCTGCTGGATCATCGCATTGGCCTATCTCGTCATCTATATCCCAACGTGCCTGATTGCTCTGCGAAGCGGAAAGATCTCGCTAAGCGAATCAGCGGTGCTGTCTCTGACGATCGGATTCCCAAACTGCGCGGCCGTTGCGATCTCCTTGCTCTCCGATCTGTATGGTCCATCTTCGAGGGTGCTCGCTTCACTATCCATCGCGGTAGGAGCGCTTACTATCTCTCCCATTACGCTTGCACTTCTGGAGATGCAGGCGAACCCCGAAAACCGGGGCTTCGATTTTCGCAAGTTCCTGAAGTGTATTTTGCTCTCCTTCAAGCGTCCGGTAGTATGGGCTCCTCTTGTCGCGCTGTTACTGGTTGCAGTTCATATCTCGCTGCCAACCTTCGCGCTTTCGAGTCTGAGCGTGTTGGGAAATGCTGCAACGGGAACGGCGCTCCTGTTGACGGGACTCATCCTCTCGGAGCAGAAGTTACAGATCAACCTCGGGGCTGTGGTCTCGTCGCTGACGAAGATCGCTGTGCAGCCGCTCATCGCTCTTGGAATTTGCCTTCTGCTGCGTGTGGAAACAAGTACCTTGCGGCAGGTGACGATGATCTGCGCCATTCCCGCAGGATTCTTCGGGCTGGTCTTTGGCAAACGCTTCCAGGCAGCGCCTGCGGTTGCCGGTTCAGCTCTCATCCTGACGTATGTGCTCAGTCTCGTTTCCTTGCCTTTATGGGCTGTTGTCGTCACGTACATTCACTAAGTTCCTTCGAGGTTCAAGATGGAGACGCCTCTCGTGCATGACCTGATTCGCATTCATAGCAGTTCGGTGTGTCCTGCGTGCCTGGCTAAGCCCGACTGGGTTGAGCAAAGTCTCGAAAGGAGCCCGTGGGTCGTGGTGCGCCGGGCCGAAGCTACTGGCGGACGGATCGCCGTCGGCGTTCGCGGACGCGAGCGCAATCAGCGCTGGGGCGGCTTCATCCAGCGGGAGCAAGCAGAGCGTGTGGTTGCACCTGCGGTGTTGCGGTCGAAGGATCTTCCCCCTTCACGTTTCGACTTGCCTGCGTTCCGTGCCTTGCGGACGCTTGAACAGGCTTTCGCTGGCTTCGATCTGTATTGGGGCCCGGGCGGAAGCGTAGCATTTGAACTTGCGAGTGGACAGGAGACCGCAGGCATCGCCAGTGATCTTGACCTTGTCGTGAGATCTCCTACGCGTTTGAATCGGGCGAAGGCTGCTGAGATTCTGGAGGTAGTATCCAGGGTGCCGGGCCGAGTCGATGTGCGGATAGAGACTCCCGTGGGAGGATTCACTCTGGAGGAGTATTGCCGCTCGTCAGCAGGTTCGCTGCTGGTACGCACTTCTGCTGGTAGCCTGCTTCTGCAAGATCCATGGGAGAGGCCGGGACTATGATGACTGCGTTTCTCTTTCCTGGTCAGGGTGCTCAGCGTCCGGGCATGCTGCACCAGCTTCCCCGTCATGAAGTCGTCGCAAACACCCTTGCCGAAGTAGCCAGCGCGCTGGGTGAAGATGTCTTGAACTTCGACACTGCAGAAGCACAGCAATCCACGGTAGCAACGCAAGTCGGCTTGCTTGCGGCGGGTGTGGCAACTGCGCGTTATCTTCAGGCGCAGGATATCTACCCCGCTGTGGTGTTGGGAATGTCGGTGGGAGCCTTTGCCGCTGCTGTGATCGCAGGCACGATCTCACTGCACGATGCTGTGTTGCTGGTGAAGGAGCGCGCCGAGCGCATGCAGGCGCTCTTTCCCAAAGAGTATGGGATGGCTGCTATCGTCGGCCTCAGCGAATCACAGGTGCTGCAGATCACCGAGTCTGTGTACACCGAGGAAGCTCCCGTCTTCGTGACCAATATCAATGCCGCGAAGCAGATCGTGACGGCGGGCGCGCGTTCTGGCCTGCTTCAGCTCATCGAACGCGCTGAAGCGATGGGAGCACAACGCGCCGAGCTGCTGAAGGTTTCCGTTCCATCGCATTGTCGCCTGTTAGAGCCCGTGGCCTCTGCGCTCAGCGAACGCTTGCAAGCTATTTCCCTAAGCAGGCCTAAGTGCACGTACATCTCTAACGTTCACGCGCGCGCAACGTATACCGCAAAGGGTGTTCAGTCCGATCTGGCGAACAATATCGCACACGGTGTTCGGTGGAGTGATGCGACCGAAGTCGCCGTAGAACTGGGTTGCGATCTCTTTCTCGAGATGCAGCCTGGCCACACTCTCACGGATCTCTTGCATCAGGCCCATCCTGGTGTCGAAGCAGTGGCAGTCACAGAAGCCATGATGTCCCGCATCCTCAAGATCTGCAAACGGACTTCCGACCGGCCATAACCCCCTGTGGGCACTCAGTAGCGGAGACGTTTCGCCATGGCAACAAAGTTATCAATCGTGGACGACAACTTCTCTTCGCGCGTCACGAGTGCGATCTCTGAAAGTCCCAGCGTTTTGGATAACGGCCTCGTCACGACGCCATGCGCTTGGGACAGAACAACGGAACGGGGCAGGATGGACACATCTTCCCCGGCAGCGACTAATGCAAGCGCCGTATACATCTCTCCGGTCTCTTGAGCCAGATCTGGGGTAAACCCAGCATCTGAGCATATGCGCGTGACTTGATCGAAGAAACCCGGCGCCCAGCGTCGGCCATAGAGAACGAACTTCTCGCCTGCAAGGTCCTTAAGAGCAAATGTCTTTTTGGACGCGAGCCGGTGTTGCTTCGACATAACGACAACGAACGGCTCTGAATGGATTGGGGCGAACGTCAAGCCTCGTTGCTGGGCGGGCAGTCTTACAAAGCCGACGTCGAGCGTCCGATCGGCCAGCTGCTCCAGTTGCGTCGTCGTCCGGAGGTTCAGCAACTCAAGCTGGACATGGGGATACTTACGACGGAACGTCGATGCCAGACTGGGAATGATGCCAAGCGCAGCCGAAGAGACAAAGCCGATCCTGAGCAGCCCGATTTCACCACGCGAGGCCCGGCGTACCCGCTCGACCGCCTTTGCCGTCCTGTCCAGCACCTCCGTGGCTTCTCCCACAAACAGTCGCCCTGCATCGGTCAGCTCCACCCTTCGCTTGTTCCGGAAAAACAGAGGAACGCCGAGTTCTTCTTCTAACTGCTGGATTTGCGTGGTGAGCGCAGGCTGAGAAAGATGCAGCACTTGCGACGCACGAACAAAGCTGAGCGCATCGGCGACAGCGAGAAAGGAGCGCATATGTCTGAATTCCATCGATATCTTCTCTCTTCGACAATTCCAATAAACCGAATTCTAAATACCATTTAAACGATTGGACCAAATAGACCGCCTGGCTTGTAATCAAGCTACAGGACGCGGCATTAAATCCGTTCCTGAAGGAGATGCTTCATGTACGACTCGGACGATTCCTCGGCAAGCACAACTGGGTTCTCTCGCAGCGCATTTCTGGGAGCGGGCACGGCCGCTCTCGCCACGGCAGCGGTCGCGACTTCTGCGGCCGCACAGCAGCCGCAGAATATCGGCAACGCCGAGCACGACCACTCGTCCAGCGATCCTGGCCCGGTCAATAGCACACTGTTCGGCATCAACCCCAATACGAACACCCCGCCGCGCACAGACCACGGTGACATCGGGCCAGTCTGGTACTCGTTCGATCTCGCACGGAAGCGCGTCGAGGAGGGGGGATGGACCCATCAGATAACGCAGCGCGAACTTCCGCCAAGTAAGGACATCGCCGGAGTCAACATGCGTCTCACGGCGGGCAGCTTTCGAGAGTTGCACTGGCATACCGCAAATGAGTGGGCCTACATGGAGTACGGCACCGCAAGGATCACCGTCATGAATCCGGACGGAACGATGTTCATCGATGACGTCAGCGAAGGCGATCTGTGGTTCTTTCCCGCGGGTTATCCCCACTCCATACAGGGATTGGGACCGGACGGTTGTCAGTTCCTCCTGGTATTCGACGAAGGCAACTTCTCTGAAGATGGGACCTTCCTCCTCTCCGAGTTCATGGCGCACATTCCGCCGGAGGTTCTGGCAAAGAACTCAAATCTCTCCCCTACCGACATCGCCAAGCTTCCGAAGGAGCAGCTGTACATCTTTCCAGCGCAGATGCCGAAGTCGCTTGCGGAAGACAAGGCGGCGATCGGCGGCAACCGGGTGGCTGTACAACAGCAGTACACCTTCAAGATGGGCGCCATGGCTCCTACCTTCAAGAGTTCGGGTGGCGAAGTACGAATCGTCGACTCCTCGAACTTCCCAGTGAGCACCTCGATTGCCTCCGCATTAGTGCGCATCAAGCCCGGCGGAATTCGTGAACTTCACTGGCATCCCAATGCCTCCGAGTGGCAGTTCTGGCTCTCCGGTCAGGGGCGCATGACGATCGTAATGCCGGACGCACGCGCGCGAACGATGGACTTCCACGCCAATGATGTGGCCTTTGTACCGGCAGTTGCCGGGCACTACATCGAGAACACTGGCGAGACCGACCTGGTTTTTCTGGAGATGTTCAAAGCGCCGCGCTTCATGGATGTCTCGCTCAATAACTGGATTGGACGCATGCCTCCCGAGATGGCCTCGGCGCACTTGAAGCTCGATCCCTCGGTGATCAAGAAGATCCCAACCGAGAAGCAGCCGATCATCGGAAAGTAACCCGAGTAACCCTTACGGCAGCGGACGAGCGGAAGCTCGTCCGCTCCATCTGACCTGTGAGGTCCCACTTAATGTCACTCTCCGCAGATCTCTTTATTGGTCTGGTGTTTTGTATCTCCATCGCAGCCGGCCTGCTCGGCGCAATCACCGGCCTCGGTGGTGGCATTGTGGTCACGCCTGCATTGACCTTGCTTCTTGGTGTCGATATCCGATATGCGATTGGCGCCAGTCTGGTGTCGGTCGTTGCGACCTCTTCTGGAGCTGCGGCAGCCTATGTACGAGATGGTCTCTCGAACATTCGCATCGGCATGTTTCTCGAAGTGGCGACGACGGTAGGAGCCATCGCGGGCGCCTTGCTTGCAAGCAGAGCACCGACCAGTGCTCTTGCCGTACTGTTCGGCGTTGTTCTTCTGCACTCCGCATGGCAAGTAGTCCAGCCGCAGAAACAAAGGATCGCAGGGCTTCCGCTCGATCGCTGGTCCCAGAAACTTAAGCTCCATGGGGTTTACAAATCTCCCGAGGGCGAAGTTCCTTACCAGGTTTCGCATGCGAAAGCAGGCTTCGGACTGATGTACATCGCCGGGATGTTGTCCGGCATGTTGGGCATCGGCTCGGGAGCTCTGAAGGTTGTTGCGATGGATAGAGTCATGGGGATGCCCTTCAAGGTCTCGACTGCAACCAGCAGCTTCATGATTGGCGTGACAGCGGTTGCGAGCGCTGCCATCTACCTGAAGCGTGGGTACATTCAACCCTT
>JAHFTZ010000190.1:4781-5563 GCA_023265355.1 Terriglobus sp. | reverse complement strand
GGCGTTATCGCGAAAGGGTGCGTTGCCTTTGCGATACTCGCGGGAACCGCTGCCTTCGCCGCACCTCTTCGCTCTCCCTGGGACGGCCACAAAATTAAGCAAACGGACGCTGCGTACGCCTGCGGCCCCATCCTGCATCTCGCGCCGGATCTCACGACCAACAGCTTCTATCGCCTCGATGATCCTACGCACTCCATCGTCGATCCCGTTCGCATGGCGGAGTACAAACGCACAGCGGACGGCGTGAAAGCCGTCGGTGCCGCAGTCGTTGCTGCAGGGGATGCCTACCGCACCACCGGCTCTCGCATCGCCCTGCACTGTGCCGCGCAGCAGACGCTCTCGCTTGCGAAAGAAAATGCTCTTGGCGGCAAGATGTCCTCAACCCAGGCGATGTATGTGCAGGGATGGGAGGCGGGCGCTCTTGCTATCGCGTACCTCAAAGTTCGCGAAGATGCAGGACTCTCTTCGGCAGACGACAAGCTCATCGGTGCGTGGCTCCTTCGCCTCGGCAACGCTACGCGCACTTACTATGACGGACAGCGGGCCAAAGGCGACAAGGGCAACAATCATCTCTACTGGGCTGGAACGGAGCTCATCGCCATTGGCACGGTAGCGAACGACCGCGCGGCCTTCGATTGGGGTATTGGTACCTATCAAGACGGCGTGAAAGAGATCCGCCCCGACGGTACACTTCCACGCGAGATGTCTCGTGGACAGCGCGCGCTCCACTACCACTTCTACGCGCTCGCTCCGCTGGTGCTCACGGCTGAGTTCGGCGAGGC
>JAHFTZ010000190.1:0-4771 GCA_023265355.1 Terriglobus sp. | reverse complement strand
GTCTGGTCAAAGCATGTCTGGCGGGCGTGAAGGACAAGGATCTTTTTGCGAAGTCAGCGGGCGCTCCGCAGGAGTTTTCCGACGTTCTTACCGGAGACCAGATCGGATGGGCTCCGCCTTATCTGCGGCGCTTCCCGAACGCCCAACTCGCAGCTCTCACTGCGGCTGCGCCCTCCCTTAGCGTGCCTTACCTTGGCGGTCTGCCACCCCAGTAGCGATTGCTTTTGAATATTTCAAGACGGGAGGTGTTTTTAAGTGGAAGAGAACTCGTTCTCGAATTTAGGTACGAGAAAAGAAATCCATGTTCCACCCCCGTTCCTGGAAGCCTCTCTTCGCATTTAGCCTCTTCCTTTTGCTTCTCGCCGCCGTGCTCTTCACCCTGAGGGAGAAGCAGGTAAAAAACGGCAGTGCCCTCTGGCAGATTGTTGGGCGCTGTTTCCCGGATATGCAGGCGAACCATCTCCCCGCACCCTGCGTCAGCGTCGATCTCACGCGCAGGGATGCCGTCTACAAGGATGCCTCGGGAAAGACACAGTTTCTCCTGCTCCCAACCGACAAGATCACGGGAGTCGAAGATCATGCCATCCTGAAACCCGAGGCCACGAACTATTTTTCCGACGCCTGGGAGAGCACCGCTCTTGTTAGCCAGATCCTGCACCGCAGTCTGCCACGCACAGACTTTGCCGTCGCCATCAACTCGATCAGCGGTCGTACTCAGGACCAGTTGCACATCCATGTGGACTGTATCCAACCGACGGTCAAGTCGGAGATGGAAAAGCTCGGCCCGCAGATCGGAACCACCTGGCAGAAGCTGCCGGTCAAACTGATGGGAGACCAGTATCGTGCCCTGTGGCTTCCCGGCGAACATTTAGACGCCCGCAATCCCTTCCTTCTGCTCGCCGGTTCCTTGCCGCGTACCGATCGTGAGATGGCGGGTCATACCCTTGTTCTGGCGGGAGCCGAACGCTCCGGAAGCAGTGGATTTATTCTTCTCGATGCCGAGGCGCCCGCGTTTGCAGTTGCCCTCGCGCCTGTGGTGAGGCTGGGATATGCCTCGGGAGAGAAACTCGAAGATCATCAATGTGCCGTAGGCAACCCCTAAAAATTCCCCGCAGTAGACGCGGTAGTCGCCTTTCGCATCCGAATGAAAATGGTACGTCCTTGTTTTCTGGTCATTGACCGAGAGTTTCCCGGAAGCATCTCAACACGCAAACTGGTGTTGGAGACCGCAAAGTACAACGTCATCACGGCCTATAGCGCGCGCGAAGCGATCGATACGCTACGGATCTTCCCCTCTGTTTCAGGCATCATTCTCGACAAGGCCATCCGCGATATGCCCTGCGCCGACCTCGTGCGTGAGATTCGCGCCTTCGATCCAGGCAAGCCCATTGTGCTGATTGCAACCCCTTCCCCGGATGTCTGCGACGATGCGGATCACATCCTGGACATCTACACGCCCGAGGCTCTGCTGGAAGTCATCCGCAAGATCTGCCCTGAGGATGCCTCCGCCATCGCCGCGCGCACGAAGGAACTGGAAAAAATGTGATTTACAGCATCTCCAGAAGTCCGGCCTCATCCAGCACGGCCACGCCCATCTCGCGCGCCTTCTCCAGCTTGCTTCCGGCGTCTTCGCCTGCAACGACATAGGTCGTCTTCTTGCTCACGGAGCCAGAGACCTTTCCGCCTGCAGCCTCGATCTTCTCTTTCGCTATATCCCGTGTGAGCGTCGGAAGGGTTCCTGTCAGCACAAAGGTCATGCCGGTAAGCTTTGTTCCGCGCGTGCGCTTCTCCGCCGTCATCCTCAGGCCTGCATCTTTTAAACGCTGCACCAGCAAAAGGTTCTTCTCGTTCGCAAACCATTCGCGAATCGCCTCCGCGACCTTCGGACCGACATCGTTCACGCGCGTCAAATCCTCTTCGGTAGCAGAGATCAATGCGTCGATGCCGCCAAACTCTTCCGCTAAAGTCTGCGCGGTGCGCTCGCCCACGTGGCGAATACCCAGGCCCAGAAGCACGCGCGAGAGCGGTGCGGACCTCGACTTTTCAATCTCTGCCAGAAGAGACTCGGCGCTCTTCTGCCCGATGCGCTCCAGGCCCATCAGTTGTTCGAGCGTGAGCCCGTAGATGTCCGCGACGGAGTGTACGAGCGCCTCGCGTGTGGGCGCCTCGGCCACAGACTCCTCGCCTTCGCCCGTTTCCACCGTCTCGGCAACGGTATGACCGAGCAACTGCGCCACCAGCGATTCGCCCAGACCTTCGATGTTCATCACGCCGCGCGAGGCAAAGTGCCGCAGCTCTTCCTCCAGTCGTGCGGGGCAGCTGGCGTTGACGCAGCGCCAGTCGACCTCTCCCTCCTCGCGCACCACCGGCTCGCCGCAGCGCGGACACACCGTCGGAAAAACAATCTCCTGCGTTCCACGCGGATGCATCTTGTCTTCGACCACCTGCGTGATCTTCGGAATCACGTCGCCACCACGCTCCACGGAGACTTGATCGCCGATCTTCAAACCCAGCCGCTGGATCTCGTCCGCGTTGTGCAGCGTCGCGCGCGTTACGGTTGTGCCGCCGATAAAGATCGGTTGCAAATCCGCGACAGGCGTCAGCTTGCCCGTCCGTCCTACTTGAAAAAGCACACCGCGCAACTGGGTCACGCCCGCACGCGCAGGGAACTTGTAGGCGATGGCCCATCGCGGCGCCTTGCCCGTGAATCCAAGCCTCTTCTGCAGCGCCGTCGCATTCACCTTGATTACAACACCGTCGATCTCGTATCCCAGGCCATCGCGCTCGGCCTCTGCCTGGGCGATGAACCCAAACACTTCGTCGATGGTCTTCACCGTCCGCGCCTGAGGATTCACGCGAAATCCCGCGGTGCGCAGGGCATCGAGCGTTGCCTGCTGCGACTTCAGAAGGGTATCGCCATCGCGCAGAAGAAAGTACGCGTAAAAATCCAGACGCCGTTGCGCCACGATGCTAGGCTCAATGGTTCGTATCGTTCCTGCGGCGGCGTTGCGCGGATTCGCAGCCGCTGCCTGTCCTGCTGCTTCGCGCTGCCGGTTCAACTCTTCAAAAGCAGACTGCGGCATCACGACTTCGCCGCGCACCTCGAAGGTGCTGGGCAGACCCGCCGCATCCAGCTTTGTCGCAGCAATCCGCAATGGCACAGAGCGTATCGTGCGCACGTTGCTGATCACGTCTTCGCCCACGCTTCCATCGCCGCGCGTCAGGCCACGCACCAGTTGTCCGTCTTCGTAGTGCAGGGCGAGCGAGAGCCCATCCAACTTGTACTCGCAGGTGTACTCCACCGCGTCTGAAGCGGGAAGGGAAGTGGTCACACGCTCCGCCCACGCGCGCAGTTCGGCTTCGTTGTAGGCATTGTCCAAGGAGAGCATCGGCCGCGAGTGCGCGACCTTCGCGAATCCCTCGCGCGGTTTTCCTCCGACACGCTGCGTCGGAGACTCCGGCGTCACCAGCTCCGGATGCTCGGCCTCCAGAGCCTTCAAAAGATTCACCAGGGCATCGTACTGGGCGTCGGAGATGTCGGGCTTATCCAGGACGTAATAAGCGTGCTCGTGGTGCTCAATCTCGGCGCGGAGTTCGGCTGCTCTTTGTTCGGGGGACATCTCCCGATTATAGAAACTCTGCCCGTATCCTGGCGCCGGAGTGTCCCGGGGCGCTGTATCCTCATCACACCAGCATGGAACCCGTCACACACATTCTTACCGGCGCTGTCCTCTCCCGCGCCTGCGGCTTCAACAAGCGCGCACGCCACGCCACGCTCGCCATGGCCATCGCCGCCGAGCTTCCGGATATGGACATCGTCCATGACCTCCAGGGACCGCTGCACTATTTTCAGCATCATCGCGGTTGGACGCACAGCTTCCTGTGGCTTCCCGCGCAGGCGCTGCTCACCGTCGGCATCGTTTACTTGTGGCATCGCTTCAAGCGCAGGGAGAGGGAGCGCGAAGGCGACCCGCCCCTCCGCTGGCTCTATCTCTTCGGCGTCTCCCTCATCGCGCTTGTTAGCCACATTCTCCTCGACTGGACCAACAACTACGGCGTGCGTCCGTTTGCCCCCTTCAATCCACGCTGGTACCAGGGCGAGTTCGTCTTCATCTTCGAACCTCTGATCTTCGCCGCGCTCGTGCTCGCTCTCATTCTTCCGTCGCTCTTCGCTCTGACGGACAGCGAAATCGGTGCGCGCCGTACGCGCTTTCGCGGACAGGGCTTTGCCATTGCGGCGCTCGTCTTCATCGTCGCGCTCTGGGGATACCGCTACACGCAGCATGAGAAGGCTGTCGGCATCGCGCATCAGCAGATGTACCAGGGGGATGCTCCCGTCCTTCGCATCGGCATGAATCCCTACGCTGGCACTCCCTTCGAGTGGTACGCCGTCGTGGAGACGCCTGCCTTCTACCAGACCGGCACAGTCAACACGCGCCTTGGCACCATGGAGTTCACGCCGCAGGAGATCTTCTGGAAGGGCGCTACCACTCCCGCTACGCAGGCAGCAGACGCCGGTCCGCTCGGCCGCGTCTATCTCGACTGGGCAAAGTATCCCCTCGTAGATGACCTCGGCGTTCTGGTCCACAGCGACACGCCGGAGTTAAATGGCCTCCGCGCCGTCCGTTTCCGCGATCTGCGCTTCATGTTTAACACCTTCGCCTACAAGGGTCGCGATCACGCTCCGCTCAGCGGAATCGTCTATCTCGATGCGCAAAACAAAATTGTTCGCACGGAAATGAACGGGGCACAGCAGAAGTAGTTTCTTGAC
>JAHFTZ010000189.1 GCA_023265355.1 Terriglobus sp. | reverse complement strand
GCCACTTCGGCGAGTCATCTCTATGGAAGACCGGTCACGTCGGCGGAGACCTGGACGTGGCTGCATTCCCCCGCGTTTCGGGCGACGCCACTGGACATGAAGGCTGAAGCGGACAGGATGTTTCTGGAAGGTGTAAACCAGTTCGTTGGGCATGGTTGGCCTTACACGCCGCCGGGAACTCCCGAGCCAGGTTGGGCCTTCTACGCGGCAGCAGTCTTCAACGATCACAATCCTTGGTGGAGTGTGATGCCGGATATTTCGAAGTACATGCAGCGGATAAGCTATCTGTTGCGGCAGGGCAAGCCAGCGAACGATATCGCCGTTTTGCTTCCGAATGACGACGCCTATGCCGAATTCAAACCTGGCCATACATCCCTCTCCGCCGAGATGAAGAGGTATATTACTCCCGCGCTGACATCGCAGATTCTCGACGCTGGTTTCAACCTGGACTATGTGGATGCGGAGTCGATCGATCGGGTGGGTCTGCCGTATCCGGTACTTATTCTGCCGCACGTCACAAGGCTGTCACCCGAGACGTTGAAGAAGATCGGAGACTATTCAAAGAAGGGCGGAAAGGTGATTGTGGTTGGATCGAAGCCCTCCGAAGCCCCGGGCTTTCTTCATGCGGAACAGATTTCAGTAGAAGTGAAGACGGCCATGGAATCTCTGCTTGCGTTCCATGCAGGGGTTGAGTTCGTTGCCGAAGACGCGCAGCTGGGCGTGGACTTACAGAAGGCATTGAAGCCGGACGTACACGTTGCGTCAGATGCAGAGGATGTTGGGTTTGTACACCGCAAGCTGGAAGATGCAGATGTCTATTTTCTAGCGAATACCGGCAATCATGTCGTACATACCACGGCAAACTTTCGCACCACACGAGGCATGGCAGCGTGGTGGGATCCGTTCACAGGTTCCATGACACCCGTTTCGGCCAAATCTGTTGCTCTCGATCTCGCACCGTACGAATCGCGCGTACTGGTGTTTCGTGATGGCACACCGGGGTCGCTCCCGCGAACAAAAACGGAAGCCAAGATACTCATTGCCGATCTTAGTCATGGTTGGAAGGTACGATTCGCGGGAAGTGAATATACCGAATCCATGGAGACATTGCGCTCGTGGACGGATGCGGAAGCGACTCGCTTCTACTCCGGTGAAGCTGTTTACAGCAGAGCAGTCCAGATGGACGCCAGGCAGTTGAAGTCAACCAATCTTGTTCTGGACTTCGGTGAAGGAACGCCAGTCGTAGCCGACCCCAAAATCGTCAGTGGAATGCGAGCCCTTCTGGAAAGTCCAGTGCGTGAAGCTGCCGTAGTCTTTGTAAACGGAAAACTTGCAGGCTCGGTATGGCATCCTCCCTATGCTCTGGATATCAGTTCGCTTCTGCATGTTGGCGACAACACGATTGAAGTGCACGTAGCGAACACGGCCATCAACACGCTGGCCGGAAGCAAGCTGCCGGATTATCGTTTGCTGAACGCGCGCTATGGCGAGCGCTTCGTTCCGCAAAATATGGAAAACCTGCAGCCGCTACCCTCGGGCATGCTTGGGCCTGTGCGTCTGATGGGGGGAAAGATCAAGTGAGAATGTCGCATGCGGTCCGCCAAGTTTCATTCGTTGCGCTGTTACTTGTCATGGGTAGCATTTCAGCTTCTGCGGAAGCTGCCAAGATTTTCAATGTGACAACCTTTGGAGCGAAAGGTGATGGCAGTACCTTGGACACGCCCGCGATTCAGCGAGCGATTGACGCGGCTGCTAAGGCTGGAGGCACGGTTGTCTTCCGCGCGGGAACGTATCTGAGTGGTTCCCTCTTTGTGAAGAGCGGTGTGACCTTGCGGGTGGACAAGGGGGTTACGATCCTTGGATCGCAGAAGATCTCCGATTACCCTTCGATGCCCACACGCGTTGCAGGCATTGAAATGATTTGGCCCGCCGCGCTGGTGAATATCTATGAGCAGAAGAACGCCGAGATCACCGGGGAAGGAACGATTGACGGCGACGGCAAGACCTTCTGGGACGGATACTGGTCACTGCGGAAAGATTATGACGCGCGCGGAATCCGATGGGCTGCAGACTATGATTCGAAGCGCCCGCGATTGATCCAGGTCTTCAACTCGTCCGAGGTGAAGCTGAGCGGTCTGATGCTGCGTCGTTCGGGATTCTGGACGGTGCATATCTGCTACTCGCACGATGTAACCCTGGATGGTCTGACGATTCGGAATAACGAGGGCGGGCGCGGTCCGAGCACGGACGGGATCGATATTGATTCTTCGAAGAAGGTGCTCGTGCAGCACGCAGACATCGCTGTGAACGACGATGCTCTATGCCTCAAGGCCGGACGGGACTCGGATGGTCTGCGCGTGAATCGCCCGACCGAAGATATCGTATTGCGCGACTCCATCATTCGCGATGGTGCGGCTGGTGTGACGATCGGCAGCGAAACCTCGGGGGGCTTCCGCAACATCGAAGCCTATGGCTTGACGGTAATGAAGCAGGTGCCCGTAGGTATTCTTTTCAAATCCGCACGAACACGTGGTGGATGGGGCGAGGATCTGCGCTTTCATGACATCACCATGACCGGCGTGCCAGTCGTGCTGCGCGTGAACATGAACTGGAACCCGAGCTATAGTTATGCGCACATTCCAGAAGCAATCAAAGACTATCCCCCGTACTGGAAGGTGCTTTCCACGGAGGTGCCAGCGGAGAAGGGAATAGCGCATTTCCAGAATGTTCATATCTGGAATATCAAGGCGTCAGGAGCGAAAACCGCGTTTGAAGTCAGCGCCTATCCCCAGGTGCCGTTGGACCGTTTCGTGCTCGACCATTTGCAGATCGCTGCGCAGACCGCAGGACACATCTCAAATGCGCATGATTGGAAGTTTTCCGATGTCTCTATGATCATTGCAGACGGCAGTACGGTGAAGCTGACGGACGATGTCAACGTAACAGGGCTTCCGCAGTAGAAGGGTGAGGATTGTGATGAAGACGAGGATTTATTCTGCTGGCCTATCTGTTTTGTTGTGTGGAGCTTTGCACGCACAACAGACATTTCCTCAGCCCACACCGGCGCAGCAGGCGATTGTGAACAAGGACAACTCACGTCACTTCGGCGACTCGCCTGCAGACGGGGGACCGATGTCGACGAACCTCTCCGCCGCTTTGAAGTCTGCGGATATCGACAAAGCAGTGCGCAAAGTTGCCGATTGGGAGCTCGCACGGTCACAGCAATACTTCGATCGCATCTGGACATGGAGCGTGCTGTACAGCGGATTCATTGCGGCTTCCGATGCGACTGGGGATGAGAAGTACCGTGACGCGATGAAGACGATGGGGAAGCAATTCGACTGGAAGTTACGCAGTCATCTCCCGAACGCGGATGATCAGAGCGTGGCGCAGACCTATGCGGAACTATTTCTGAAAGAGCATGATCCTGCAATGATCGAACCGACAAAGGAAGAGATTGAGCCTCTGATCGCAATGAAGACCTTGAAGCCTGGCGATGATCGTCTGCCGTGGTGGTGGTGCGACGCGCTCTTCATGGCTCCTCCAGTGTGGGCGCGGATGTATGAAGCCACCGGAGACAAACGGTACATCGCTTATCTCGACGAGCAATGGCAGAAGACATCGGATCTTCTCTACGACAAACAGGAACATCTCTACTTTCGCGACGCGTCGTATCTCAATAAGACAGAAGTGAACGGAAAGAAGATGTTCTGGTCGCGGGGAAATGGATGGGTAATGGGAGGGATTGTGCGGACCCTTGAGTATCTTCCGAAGGATGACGCCCGACGCAGCTTTTATGTTACGCAGCTGCAGGAGATGGCCTCCCGCGTAAAAGAACTGCAGGGCACAGATGGCCTGTGGCACGCAGGCTTGCTCGATCCGAAGGACTATCCCTTACCCGAGGTCTCCGGCTCGGCTCTATTCACTTACGCGATCGCTTGGGGAATCAATCAGCAGTTACTGGATGCGAAGGTTTATCGCCCTGTTGTAGAGAAAGCCTGGAAAGGCATGCTGCAACATGTTTATGCTGACGGGCGTCTGGGATGTATTCAGCAGACGGGTGCGGAGCCTGCCTTCTATGTGCCCGCAGCGAGCTACAACTACGGTGTGGGTGCGTTCCTGTTGGCCGCTTCAGAAGTGAAGAACATGGCCAAAACGCACAAGCGCAAGAAGTAGGAGATTCATGATCAAGGCAAGTCGAGTACTGCTTCTCTCCGGATTAATCGCTTCGATCGTGTTCCAAGGACAGGTTCAGGATCAGGTGCCGAGCCCCACCGACCCCGCAGTCCATGCAAAGCTGAATCTTCCGAAGCCCACTAACCCTGCCTTGCCTACGTTGTTTCTTGTAGGCGACTCCACCGTGCGCAACGGACACGGTGATGGTGCAGGCGGTCAGTGGGGTTGGGGAGAACCGCTCGTCGCTTATTTCGACACGGCAAAGATCAACGTGACAAACCGAGCCGTCGGCGGTCGCAGCAGCCGGACTTACATTACAGAAGGGCACTGGGACGATACGCTTGCTTTGATGAAGAAAGGCGACACTGTCATCCTGCAATTCGGCCATAACGATGGTGGACCGTTGGACGATGCCGCGAGAGCTCGCGGATCTCTGCAGGGCGTGAGCGATGACGTAAAAGAGATTGAAAACCCGATCCTGAAGAGGCACGAAGTTGTACATAGCTTCGGCTGGTACATGAGGAAGTATGTCGAAGATACAAAGGCCAAAGGAGCCACGCCGATTCTCTGTTCGCCCATTCCGCGCAAGATATGGAAGGACGGCAAGGTAGTACGCAATGCCGAGAACTATGGGGGATGGGCGAAGCAGGTTGCGGAGAAAGAGCACGTGGGCTTTATTGATCTGAACGAGATCATTGGTCGACGCTACGACGCAATGGGCGAGGCGAGCGTGGAGCCTCTCTTTGCTGACCCGCACACACACACCAGCATGGCCGGAGCAGAGATCAATGCAGAGAGTGTGGTGGCTGGCTTGAAGTCCATAAAGAAAGATCCCCTGGCGAAAGATTTCTCCGCCAAGGGATCGTCGGTGCCTGCTTACAAAGGGAAGTAGTTACTTCGCTGCTTTTTCTACTTCAACCCCGAAGACATAAGTCGGTCCGAACATATTGGAACGGAAGATCACCATCTTCTGATCGGGCGAGAAGCTTACGTTCGGTTCCAGCTTGTAGTTATGTTTGGACATATTGACGAGTTTCTCCGCGTGGAAAACACCGGGAGAGACGAAGTCCTTGTTCGCAAGTCCGATGTTCTTCAACTTCTCCGGGCGAAAGAGGTAGATCCATTCCCCGTCTGGAGCCTTGGCTACTTGTCCGGGATCACCGCCATCGCCGGTGAAAAGTGTGGCGTCGCGGTTTACGTTGAAGTGAATCGACCACTCGTTGCGGTCCATGTGATACCAGGTCCGTTCGCCGGTGACGTGGTCAATGGTGGCGAGGAAGAAGTCTTGCCCCTTCGGCGTTTGCAGATCGTAATAGATGTTTCCGTCCGCACCCCAGAACTCATGGCCCGCAATCTCCATCGCCATGTGCCGTTGGTGCATAAGTTTG
>JAHFTZ010000188.1 GCA_023265355.1 Terriglobus sp. | reverse complement strand
TCAGTATGGCTCTCCTCTCGGGCGCAAGCGCGCAGTTGCGCAATCTCGCCACGACAGGTGGCAACCTGATGCATAGAACCCGCTGCTATTACTTCATGGACACGGCGTTTCCCGAATGCAATAAGCGCAAACCAGGCAGCGGATGTGGCGCGTTGAAGGGATTCAACCGCATTCATGCCATCCTCGGTCAAAGCGAAGAGTGCATTGCGACCAACCCTTCGGACATGAACGTAGCCATGGCCGCGCTGGGAGCAGAGGTGCACGTCGAAGGACCGAAGGGCAAGCGCGTGATTCCCTTCCACGAGTTCCATCGGTTGCCGGGCAAGACTCCGCAGATGGATACCAACCTGGCGCACAACGAGATGATCACCGGCGTGACGCTACCCTCAGGAGCGGACGCGTTTGCGGCACACAGCTACTACCTGAAGGTGCGCGATCGACAGAGCTATGCCTTTGCGCTCGTCTCTGTCGCTGCTGGATTGGTCATGGACGGCAATCACGTGAAGCGCGCTACGCTCGCGCTGGGCGGTGTGGCGCACAAGCCGTGGCGGATGCCGGAAGCCGAGGAAGCGCTTGTTGGCAAGCCCGCGACTTCGGAGAGCTTTGGGGCAGCGGCGGAGATTCTGTTGCGTGGCGCTCATGGCTACGAACACAACCAATTCAAAGTGGAGCTGGCAAAACGCAGCATTGTGAAGACGCTCACGATGGCGGCGCAAGGGGGTGTGGCATGAGCGGTATGGGACAGGAAGCTACACCGGTAGTACGGAAGGATCTGCCGGAGCGGTACGACGGCCGGTTGAAGGTGATGGGCAAAGCGATGTACGCTGCCGAGTTCCCTGTGAAGGAGATGCTCTATGCAGTGATGGTACAGAGCACGATCGCTGCGGGAACCATTGCCAGCGTGGACACGCGAGCCGCGGAGAATGCCAGCGGTGTGGTGAAGGTGCTGACTGCGTTCAACGCTCCGAAGCTACCCGTACCTAAGCCACAAGCTCCCGCAACGCGCGCGATCTCTCTTCTGCAGACTCCGGACGTTCATTACAACGGTGAGCCGATTGGTGTCGTTGTGGCAAAGACATTCGCCGAGGCTCAGCATGCCGCCAACCTGATCAAGTTCAAGTACAAGGCGGGAACTGCGCAACTCGACTTCATGGGTCACCTGGATACGGCCCGCTTGCCGAAGCGCGCTGGAAACGCTCCGGCAAAGCAGGACCATGGCGAGCAGGACCGCGCCTGGGCGAAGGCGACTACGGTGCTGGAGGAGACTTACTCCACGCCTCTCCAGAACCACAATCCCATGGAACCGCACGCGACCATCGCAGAGTGGGACGGAGAAAAGCTGACCGTACATGACTCGACGCAGTCCATCTCCGGCGTACGCCAGTCGCTTGCTAAGACCTTCGCCTTGCCGCTCGACAACATTCACGTCATCGATCCGTACGTGGGCGGTGGTTTCGGGTCGAAGGGATCCATGTGGTCTCACGTCGCACTCTGCGCGATGGCGTCGAAGGTCGTTGGAAAGCCGGTGAAGCTGGTGCTCGACCGGCAACAGATGTTTGGCCCCGTTGGGCAGCGGCCGCGCACCCTGCAAAAGATCAAACTCGGCGTTGATGCCATCGGCAAGTTCGTCGGCATTCAGCATGACGTGCTTATTTCTACCTCGAAGATGGAAGATTTCGTCGAGCCAAGTGCGAAGCAGACAACGATGCTTTACCAGTGCGACAACATCTCGATCAGTCACAAGCTGGTGGAGATGAATATCGGCGTGGGCACCTTTCAGCGCGCTCCGGGCGAGGCCACCGGTACTGCGGCTTTGGAGAGCGCTATCGATGAGCTTTGTTACAAGCTGAAGCTGGATCCGGTTGAGTTCCGCCTGACGAACTATGCGGAAATGGATCCAGGCGAACAGAAACCGTTTACAAGCAAGCATCTGCGCGAGTGCTACCAGCAGGCAGCGGAACGCTTCGGATGGTCGAAGCGAAACCCCGAACCTCGGTCGATGAAGGAGTCTGGCAGAGACGGTGAGAAGCTCATTGGCTGGGGCGTCGCCACCGCGACCTATGGAGCGAACCGGTCCTCGGCACAGGCGGTTATCCGGCTTCTGCCCGACGGGCACATCTTCATCGGAAGCGGAATGCAGGATCTAGGCACGGGCATGTACACCGTGATGGCGCAGACAGTGGTCGAAGAGCTAGGCGTGGACTGGAAACAGGTCGACGTGAAGCTCGGTGACAGCACGCTGCCCAGGGCCCCTGTTTCGGGTGGTTCGCAGTCGACGGCAAGCGTCGGTCCGGCGGTGAAGGAGGCCTGCAATCAGTTGAAGCTGAAACTGGCAGCGGCGGCGGTGCTCGATCCGGCATCCCCTCTGCATGGGTCTGAGACTGGAGATCTTGAGATCAAAAATGGAGCTCTGATCTCGAAGAGCTCCGCATCGAAGCGGGAGACGTTAGCTTCCATCGCCTCCCGTGGCGGCCAGCCGATCGAAGCGATGGGATCTGCCGAACCGGGAGAAGACGCAAAATCGCAATCCTCTCATTCTTGGGGAGCCGCCTTTGCCGAGGTCGAGGTGGACGAAGCGACGAAAAGCGTCAAGGTGCGTCGCCTTGTGGCCACCTACGACATCGGCCGGCTCATGAACCGGAAGACCGGCATGAACCAACTGCAGGGAGGCTTGGTCTGGGGCATCGGCTTGGCTCTGCTAGAAGCAACCGAACTCGATAAGAATTATGGAAGAGCCGTGAACGAAAACCTGGGCGAGTACCACGTCGCGGTAAATCGCGATGTTCCCGATATCGATGTCACGGTGCTGGATATCCCCGATGCGAAGTTTTCGCCGCAGGGCGCGCGCGGTATCGGAGAGATCGGGATTACCGGCGTCTCGGGAGCGATTGCGAACGCGATCTTCCATGCGACGGGTAAGCGCGTTCGCGACTTTCCCATCACCCTGGACAAGATCATGACTGCGTGAACCCGTCGAGATGCGGGGTGTTTTGAGAGGCGAAGGTTGTGCGAAGATTGAGAGAACGTGGTCGCGTTCCAAGCTCATCGCGCAGAATCTTCGCCCTCGTTTGATTGCATGACCAAGCCCATCGAACTCGCTTCCCTTCTCCATAAAACCTTCGGTTTCGCCGAATTTCGCGCGAACCAAGAGGCCGTGTGCGTTGCAGCCGTGGAAGGCAAGGACGTTCTGCTGGTGATGCCCACAGGCGCGGGCAAAAGCCTCTGCTATCAACTTCCAGCAATTGCGCGAGAAGGAACGGCGCTCGTCATCAGTCCGCTGATCGCGCTCATCGATGATCAGGCAGCGAAAATGTCTGCGTTGGGACTGAAGGTCGGGCGGATTCACTCCGGCTTGAGCCGGGACGAGTCGCGACAGGTCTGCCGCGACTATCTCGATGGAACCCTGCAGTTTCTCTTCATC
This sequence comes from Terriglobus sp., assembly GCA_023265355.1. Classification (GTDB taxonomy): domain Bacteria; phylum Acidobacteriota; class Terriglobia; order Terriglobales; family Acidobacteriaceae; genus Terriglobus. Next base: position 2,184 of record JAHFTZ010000188.1, on the reverse strand, counting down.
GCACCGGAGCGAATGCGTGTGCCAGGATTTGCCGCGATGCTAGCCAAGAAAAAGCTCAGCCTTATCGCCATCGACGAGGCGCACTGCATTTCGCAGTGGGGCCATGACTTCCGGCCGGATTACCGGACCTTGGGGCAACATCTACAGGCGCTTCGGCCTGCGCCTGTGATGGCTCTGACTGCGACCGCCACAACGGAGGTCCAGCGCGATATCGTTCTCCAACTCGGGCTTCAGGGTGTTGCCAAGTTCATTCACGGATTTCGTCGGACCAACCTCGCTGTGGAGGTCATCGAGCTTTCCAAACCGGAACGTCACGCAAAAGCGCGAGAGATTCTCCTGAATCCAGAACGCAGGCCCGCGATTGTCTACGCGCCTTCTCGAAAGGATGCGGAGGCGATGGCGGGTGTGCTCGGTGGTGAGTTTCCTGCCGCCGCGTATCACGCGGGTCTGGATGCAGGCACGCGTGAACGTGTGCAGAAGGAGTTCCTGGCCGGCCGACTTGAAGTCGTCGTGGCGACGGTCGCCTTTGGCATGGGGATCGACAAGGCCGACGTGCGCACCGTGATTCATACTGCCGCGCCTTCGAGTGTAGAAAGCTTCTATCAGGAGATCGGGCGCGCGGGCCGCGATGGAAAGCCGAGCCGATCCATCCTGATGTACTCCTTCCTCGACCGGAAGACGCATGAATTTTTCCTGGAACGCGACTATCCCCCGCTCGATACGCTTTCAAAGATCGAACGCGGTCTAGGACGCGCGAACGAGATCCACGCGGACGATCTGCGCGTAAAGCTGAAGATGAGCATGGATGAGTTTGCTCCCGCAATGGACCGCCTTGTAGCGCAGGGAGTGGCCAGCCTGGATTACAGCGGCAACGTGTCTCTGATTGGTGAAGATTCCAGCTGGCGCAAAGGATACGAAGCGCAGGTCAACTTTCGCCGCTCGCAGATGGACCGCATGATGCAATTCGCCGCCGGGAGCAGCTGCCGGATGACTTCGCTGATCCTGCACTTTGGCGATGCCGCCGACGGCGTGCGAGCCTGCGGGGTCTGCGACGTCTGCGCTCCGGAAGCCGCGCTGGCCCAGGGCTTCCGCGCTCCTGATGAAGCAGAAGAGCGTGAGATGGGACGCCTTCTGCGCTCCGTCGGCGAACGCGGGATGTCTATGCGCAAGCTGCAGGAGGCAATCGACCCCAGGATGCAGATGGATCGTCGCGACTTTGAGGCCATGGTCGATGCACTGGCGCGTGCGGGATACGTCAGCGTGGAGGAAGCAGAGTTTCGCGGCGCGGACGGCAAGGACATCCGCTATCGCAAGGTGACGCTGACGCACGAAGGCCGGGAGTGGGAGGGCGAAGAGCTGGTCGGTGTGGTGCTTCGGGCCGCCGCATCGAAGGCGTCCAAGGCCGCAAAGACTTCTCCCAAAAAGAGAGCGAGCGCCAAGCCGGATGCAGTGGCGCTTTCTCCCGCAGAAGAGAAAGTGGCAGACAGACTGCGAGAATGGCGAAAAGGCGTGGCAAAGGAGCTTTCGCAGCCAGCGTTCTGCGTCTTCCCTGACCGAGTCCTGGCCGAGATAGTCCGCGACATGCCCGCTACGAACTCAGATCTGCTGCAGGTCAAAGGTATGGGCGCGGCGAAGGTCGAGCGCTGGGGAGCAGCAATCTGCAGTGTGATTAACAACGGTGTGGCTACTCCAGTCGAGCGCAAAGCGATGCCGCGCGTCGTCGTGGCCCACGCACCAACCCCATTGGTCGCTGCGGCACCAGTGAACAATCTGGAGAAGCAACTGAAGATCTGGCGGATGCACCGGGCCAAGGAAGAAGGCATGGCTCCCTTCCTACTTCTCACAGAAGACGCCGTGCGGCGGATTGTGACGGCAAAGCCTTCAAACGTAGAGGCGCTCAGCGAGATCGACGGCGTCGGCAGAATGCGCGCGGAGAAGTACGGCGCGGCAATCTGCGGGATCGTGACAGGCCACTTGTAGTTGTTCTATGCGGTAATCGGTGCATCGCAAACGGCGCTGCCCGATGGCTGATAAACTTGATTTCCATCAGAGATTCGATTTATGAGCGCCAGAGCGCTACGACAGGAGTTTGCAATGGGACAGGAAACGAGCGGTACAAGCCTTCGCCTGAAGACGGGCCTGGCGGAGATGTTGAAGGGCGGCGTCATCATGGACGTCATGAAC
>JAHFTZ010000187.1 GCA_023265355.1 Terriglobus sp. | reverse complement strand
TCCGACCACCGAACGCGCCTGGAAGCTTTCCTGCTTGCCGGTCTTCGTGTCGTACCAATCGGTAAGCGGAACACGCGTCGGCGTCTCATCCAGCCACTTACCCAAAGGCGTTACCAAGGCGTCGAATTGCGCGCGGTCCGTGCTTAGGGTCGCCGTCCAAAGCTCCCAGTCCAGCTTGGTGTAATCCCTCCGGCTATCCAGCGGCAGACCGTAGATCTGCATTTTGGTTGCATAGTAGGCGAGTTCTGTCTGACGTACCCGCAGCGGAAACAGATTGAGCGACAGCAGACGATCCCACACCAGGTTGTACTTCTGGCTCCAGGTATTGGCAGAGTCGAAGGCAAGCTTGTAATGGTCGCCCTCCTTCGCCATCGTCTCCCACTTGGTCGCCATCTCTTTTGCTGTTCGGCTATAGTCGCGCGCTACATCGTTGTGACCAAGCCCGCGAGCCATCTCGGCGTATGCGCCCAGCGCGTCGATGGCCTTGATGGACAAGTTGGCGTTGTGCGCGAGGTGCCCGGCAAAGTCATCCGTGCTGAGTTGATTTTCCGGATCGAGACCCTTGGCGCGGAGGTACTCTGCCCATTTGGTCAGGATCGGCCAATACTCTTTGGCGAAGTGCATATCGCCCTGCGCACGTCCCATGGCGGCGATCATGATCAGCATGTTGCCGCTTTCTTCGACGGGCATTTGATTCTCTTCAGTGCTTTCGCCACCGCCGTAGACCTGCCCGTTCGCCAGTGGATACGCCCCAAGATCGTGCGGTGCAAAGGGCCACTTCCAGCGCTGCAGGGATGAGTATGCCATTACAGGCTTGAGCTGAGCTTCCAATAAAGCAGGATTGAAGAAGAGGAAGAAGGGCGACGATGGATAGAGAACATCCACCGTGGAGATGCAGCCGTTGGAGAAGTTCTCCTTCGGGAACTGCAGCGGTGTTCCGTCCACATCGGTGGCAAGACCGTTGGCTGCCAGCGTCTGCCGGAAGGCGAGTGCGGTCAGGCGCGCGTAGACCGGGCCGCCCGCCTTCTCCATATCCGACATCAGGTCCGCGTCGAACTTCGCCGAACGCTCCTCGATCTTTGGGTAGCCGCGCTCCGCGGAGGCGAGCATCTGCGGTATGGTCGCTCCGTTGTGCCGCCAGTACGGACGCAGCTTGCGGTCAAGATATTCGATGGCGTAGTCCTGCGTGAAGGAGAGAAGGACGTGGCGCTCCGCTGTCTCCGGCCCTACAAGGTCGATGGGAAAGGTGACCGAAAGCAGAGGCGCGCCGGCAGCGGTATGCGGCATCTCCATGTCGTCTTCCTTGGTAGAAGGGATACCATCGCCCTCCGCGCCTCGTTCCGTGCGCGCGGCGACCAGCGTGGCTTGCTCGTCATCGGGAACGGCGAGGTGAAAGTAGCCCCAGTCCGCGCGGAGGTTATCGCCGGAGCGATTCAACGTCTGCTGGTCACGCGAGCCGACGCTCAATACGCGCAGGCCGGTGGTGTGCGCGGAGCTCCATGTGACCTGCTGGTCGCTGCTGTTCACGGCGATACGCGCATCGATGCCCAGATAGATCTCCGCCGAATGATGCTGTCCGTCGGTGGATGCGATCTTCCACGAGAGATACGTTACCGGCTGTGCGAGCAGATCGAGGTCAGTGGGGATCGACGGTGTCAGAAACGTTGCCGTCAGGCGAACGCCACCGGCTTCAAAGGTGTAGATGGTGTGTAGCGGCGCAATGGTCAGCGACTTCTGCTCCATCGCGGCGGCGTCGCGCGGATCGCGTCCCATCCAGCGGTAGACCTTGCCATCCACACGAATCAGGCCGCGCATGGGCTGGTCTGTGCCGGTCCAGTGCTTGGTGCTCTGTTCGGTCAGTTTGTCCGCCATGGACCAGACGCTGAAGTAAGGATCGAACGCAATGAGCGGCGTTGCAGGTGCGCGTTGGTTCTGGGCAACGATGGAGCAGGCAGAGAGAGACACAGTGGCAGCAAGCAAAAGAAATTTTTTCAAAAGGAGGACTCCGTGGGGCGTCGAATAGAAACCCAAGGAGAAATCTAATGGTTACGCGCCCTGTATGCCAACTCCATGCAGCGTGAAAGATAAACTAAGGTGCAATGATTCCGCCCCGCGCCCACCGCAAACGCCGTACTCCCAGGCCACCGCATCCCTTCGACGTGCTTCATGGCACAGACACCGGTTCGCTTATCCCCGGCGACGATCTGGCCACGGGCCATCCGCACGACCGGCACATCACGGCGTATCACGGCACCGCGCCTTCCCTCTTCCGCAAGCTGCTCAAGCGCTGGCAGGACGACTACCAGTTGCATCCGCTGGAGAAGACTGCCTTCATGGACATTGGCGCAGGCAAGGGCCGTGCCATGCTGCTCGCAGCGGAGTATCCCTTTCGCAGAATCGTCGGTGTCGAGTTGCATCCTGCGCTCGCAGCAGCCACGTACGAAAACATGGATCACTGGCAGACGCTCTATCCTGACGCGCCGAAGATGACGCTGGTGGAAGACGATGTCATGCGTCTGCGCATCCCCACAGGCCCGTGCCTCTTCTTTCTCTTCAATCCCTTTGGATTTGTTCTGCTGGATCGATTCCTGACGCATCTCGAACGCATCTTCGCCGATCGTCCCGGAGAGCTGGATATCCTCTATGTGAACGACGAACAGCGTGCTGTGATCACCGAGGAGCATCCGAAGTTCACGCAGCTCTGGCGCGGACGTGTGCATCTCTCACGCGAAGATGCGAATGCCGACAAGGCCACCATTGCGCATGATGCGGATGGCATGTATGTCACGGTGGGATACGAAGACTGCAGCATCTATCGGCTGACGCGATGATCCTGTGCCCCATTCTTTCGCGCTCTTTGCGAAAGGTGGTGTTGCGCGAGCGCATAAATCGGATAGGTCAGGAAGCGACAGCAGATCTCTCCGCTCCGCGACGATAAAGCCGTCGCTCCGGTCGAGATGACGGAGACCTGACACAGCCACCGCGAGCCGAGCGCACCCCCTCAACATCACCACCGTCATTTCGACCGACCGCGCAGCGGGAGCGGAGAAATCTGCTTTGCCGATGTGCCAAAGGCGTAGACAAAAGAAGCCCACACATGGAGCTCATGTGTGGGCTTGGTGAGTCAAAAAAGATGCTTACGCCGCAGTCGTATCGACCCACGGATCGATCACGATCTTGGTTACGTTGTCTGCTTTGTCGCGCCAGACCTTGTACATGTCCGGAACGTCTTCCATGCCGATGCGATGCGAGATCAAAAAGCTGGGATCGATCTGTCCCTGCTCCACGCGCTCCAGCAGAGGCCGGAGATAGCTGTGCATGTTGGTCTGTCCCATCTTCATGACGACGCCCTTGGCAAAAGCAGCGCCAAAGTTGACCTTGTCCAGCGTGCCGCCATAGACGCCCGGAATCGAGATCGATCCACCCTTGCGCACAGCCTGGATGGCCTGGCGCAGAACAGTAGGACGGTCGGTCTCCATCATGAGCGCCTGCTTCACCTTGTCGTAGGTCGCGGCGACGTCGGTTCCGTGCGCCTCCATACCGACAGCATCGATACAGCTGTCAGGGCCTCCACCGTAAGAAAGATCGCGGAGAGCTTCCACGACGCTCTTTCCATCGGAGTAATCAATGGTGGTTGCGCCGCAGTATTCGCGCGCCAGAGCGAGACGCTCCGGGAAGCGATCGATCGCAATCACCTTGCCCGCGCCCAGCATATACGCGCTGGCGATGGTGAAGAGGCCCACAGGTCCGGCTCCCCAGACAGCGATGGTATCGCCGGGCTCAATGTTCGCGTTGACGGCGGCCTGGTAGCCCGTCGGGAAGATGTCGGAGAGAAACAACACCTTCTCATCGGGCAGATCGTTCTCAATCTTGATCGGGCCTACATCGGCAAACGGAACGCGCGCGTACTGCGCCTGTCCACCGGCGTATCCACCATAAATATGCGAGAAGCCGAAGAGCGCTGAGCCTGTGTAGCCATAAGCTACCTCGGCGATGTGCGCGTTGGGGTTGGTGTTATCGCAGCAGCTCCAAAGATCTTTCTTGCAGAAGAAGCAGTTGCCGCAGGCGATGGTGAAGGGAATGACTACGCGATCGCCGCGCTTCAGCTTCTTCACTTCGCTGCCGACTTCTTCCACGATGCCCATGAACTCGTGGCCGAGGATATCGCCAGACTCCATCGAAGGGACGTAGCCGTTATAAAGATGGAGGTCGCTTCCGCAGATCGCCGTGCGCGTGATCTTGATGATCGCGTCCTGCGGATTCAGAATCTTCGGATCGTCGACGTTGTGTACCTCTACCTTGCCAGTTCCCATCCAGCAGACTGCCTTCATTTCGCGCCTCCGACTAAGTTTTTGCGGGGTAAGTCTTCCGGCTGCTCGGCTTCGCTTGTGCCAGGAGGTGTGGGGTTGGTTTCGCCAAGGATGAACTCTTTCCATTTGCCGATCACGCCGCGCGGTCCCGCAGGCTGCGATGTGACGCGCGGAATCTCTCCGCTTTCGACAAGCTGTTTGAGGTGACGAACATTTTCAATGGTGATCTGCTCAGGGCTGCGCGAACCCATGGCTGCTATGGCATTCCCAAGGATGCCGCCGGGAACGACGAAGTCGCTTACGAGCGTCACGACCGTTCCCCGTCCAAAGGGATGTGGTTCGAAGGTGACCGTATCCGTAGTACCTTCCATCGGCCCGGTGTTGACGCGCGAGACAATCTTCTTCCCTGGGATATCTTCTGTTACTTGAGCATCGAACTCGAACTGCTTCTCCGTGCCGGGGGCCTGCATCAACCAGTGGCTGGTCGTGTCTCCCGTGCGTGTGACAGAGACGACGCCTTCCATCCAGATTGGCAGCGCCATCTCGTTTCGCCAAAGGTTGTAGAGAGTCATTGCGTCGGCATTCACGGTCTGCACGGCATGTGCGCGGACGTGGCCGTCCTTCTTTTCATCGGGAAGCGGAGTGTAGTTGGCACCGGAGATCGGAAATCTCACGGTGGCAGAATCGAAAGCAGGTGCTGTGCTCATAGGCCATCCCCTCAGAGTGATGCAGTGAGGCTTCACTCAAGGGGTAGGACGGGGTGCAGTCTGGGCCAGTCGCCCCGCCATCTCATGCCAGAGGCTAGGCTTTCCAGAAGACACACAAGCTAGGCATAGCTTTCGGATTCGAAGGCCTGCATGGCCGTATCGCTCCAGGCGTGGCTGTCCTTGCGCCAGTTGCCATGACCGTCCGCGAGAAAGTTAGGGAAGTTCGAACGCGAGTAACCGCAGCGCTCCGCAAAATCGATCAGTACCTGCGGCACGCCGTCCAGGCGCAGCACGGCACGCTGTCCGTCGCGGGACCATTCGATGGTGGCAAGGCGTGTTCGGTCGAAGGCCTCTTCCGCGCGCTCATCAGCAGACCGCAGTGCCTGTACGTTGTAGACCAGCATGGCATCCAGAACGGTGGCGTCGAAGCCCTCGCCCGCTCGTTCCAGACGACCGTCGCAGGCGTAGCAGTAGGCTGCTTCGCCTTCGTCCTCAAAGATCATGCGCCAGGGATGCTCGGGCAGCGGGGAGAACGATACCAACTTAGCTTTGCCAGCTTGAAACTCAATGGAATCCATCTCTTTACGATATCGCAGGA
>JAHFTZ010000186.1 GCA_023265355.1 Terriglobus sp. | reverse complement strand
CCATCGTGACCGTCCTTCCCAACGAATCCACCTCGGTCAACTACAACGACGAGGCCCAGGCCGCGCGCGTCAAAGCCGCCCTCGCCACAACACTCGGCGCGGCCAACGTCACCGACTACCGCGCCATCATGGGCAGCGAAGACTTCGGCCTCCTCGGCCTCGCCGCCACGCCCCACATCCCGACGACCTTCTTCTGGCTGGGCGCAGTGTACCCCGACCGCTTCGCCGCCGCACAGGCCAAGGGCGAACTCCTCCCCGGCATGCATACCACCCGCTTCGAACCCGACCCCGAGCCCACACTCCAAACCGGAGCCGCCGCCCTCACCGCCGCCACGCTCGAACTCCTGAAACCCTGACCGCGCTATCGTTCAAGATATAAAGTGATGCTGAAAAAACTGATCGCCCTCGCCTGCTTCGTCGCTCTGGATTGGTTCGTCCTCGCTACCGCAGGCTGGCCCTTCATGGGAGACTCCACGTACATCCACTACGTCGTCTTCCTGACGCAGCACGGAATGGCCCCCTTCCGCGACATCGTCGAAATCAACATGCCCTTCGCGTACATCGTGGAGCGGTTGGCCATGGCCACCTTTGGCGCAGGTGCTGTCGGCTGGCGCATCTTCGACTTCTTCCTGGTGGGCGTCGTGATCGCCAGTTGCTATCAGCTGCTGAAAAACACCAGCCGCGTCGCAGGCCTCTTCGCCGGAGCCCTCTTCGCCATCGTGCACGGCCAGGACGGCGTCATGATGGCAGGCGAGCGCGACTTCGTCGTAGCCGTCTGCCAACTCGCCGCCCTAGTCTGCCTCAAGAACAGTGGCCTCCTGAAAGCCTCTCATCGTGAATCCCCCGTCATCTCGACCGGAGCGACAGCTTCATCGTCGCGTAGCGGAGAGATCTGCTGTCCTCCCGCCTCACACCCTCCGCGCACCAAAAACCAACAAACCGCCTGGCTCTTCGGCTTCGGCCTTCTCTCCTCCGCCGCAATGAACCTCAAACCCCCAGCCATCCTCTTTCTCGTCATCGCGCTCCTCTGGCTCTTCTTTCAGAAAAAACAAAGCCGCATCTTCCTACCTATCGCCGCAGGCGTGCTGCTTCCGCTCCTCATGAGTCTCGTCTACCTCCTCCACTACGGTGCCGTAGGAGCCTTCCGCGCAACACTCAACGGACTCATCCGCTACCACTCCCACATCGAAAGAAAGCCGCTCTCCTTCCTTCTGACACACGCCTTCTCCCCCGTGCTCGCCCTCTGCGTGGTCTACCTCCTCATCGAGATTCTCTGGAGAGACCGAAAGCGCTCACCGCTGGAGATCCTCCTCGCCCTCTCCGCCGCCGCAGGCTGGATCGCCTACTGCATCCAGGGCAAGGGCTTCGCCTACCAGCGCTACCCCTTCCTCCTCTTCCTTGTCGTTCTGATGAGCTCCGTGATCTTCTCCGCATTCCAGAAATCACAAAACCGCGTCGTGATCGGGCTAAGCTACGCAGGCCTGCTCCTAGGCCTCGGCATGATGTTCTTCTTCGACCACCGCATGGCCACCTACTCGCACGCCGATCCCTTCACCCCACTCTCCATCGATCTCGAAACGCTCGGCGGCAAGTCGCTCTCAGGATCGGTGCAGTGCATGGACACCGCAGGCGGCTGCATCGCCTCACTCTACAACGAGAAACTGGTGCAGAGCACAGGCTTTATCTACGACTGCTATCTGCAGGATGAACAGAGCGCCGTCACCCGAGAGTTACGCCTCCGCTTAGAAACGGCGATCAATCAGAACCCTCCGCACCTCCTCATCGTGACCGACTCCGTCTGCTTCGCAGGCAAACGCAGCTTCGATAAATTCCACACCTGGCCCTGGTTCAACCAGCAACTCGCCGAGCAGTATCACCTCGTCCGCGATCGAAAGTTCCTTCGCCCCGTCCACTACTGGAGCCGCACCGACTATCCCTTCAGCTATCGCATCTACGAAAGAAATTAGCCTCCGGTACGTTGAGCAATCTCGATCCGCCCACATACAACTGAAGGAGATACAGCTCCGTGCCCCATTCTTCGCAGCTCCATCGCGAAGGGTGGGGCCGCGCAGAGCGCACAAACAGATCCTGAAGGAAACGTAAGAAGCACTCACAATTCCACAGAAGCTCTTTGTCATCCCGCAGCAAAGCGAAGGGATCTGCTTTTACAAAATCAGCAAACTCTCTCTTCCCTAGATGCCCCCTGCCATATAGCCTCTTCCCATGATTTTTCGCGTCGCTCTAGCCGTCGCATTTACCCTCACCCCACAATCAACCGTCGCAACACATCAGCACGCCGTAGAAAATAATCTGCGTTACTTCACCGTGCTCAAAGGACAGCCGGACACAGGCATGTCGCTGGCGAAACAGATGTCCACTCTGCACGTACCTGCGGTTAGCATCGCCGTCCTTCACGAAGGAAAGATCGAGTGGACGTCGGCCTACGGCGTCACGAGGAACGGTGGCCCGCCCGCCACACCCGCCACATTGTTCAACGCCGCCTCCATGAGCAAGCCCCTTACGGCGGTCGCCGTCCTCAAGCTCGCGCAGGACGGTCGCATTCACCTCGACGCCGACATCAACAGCTACATCAAGTCCTGGAAGGTTCCCGAGAACCAGTTCACAGCGAAACACAAAGTCACGGTGCGGGAACTGCTGAGTCATACTGCAGGCATCGCCTCACAGAACGGGGAAGTCGACGATCCCGATAAACCCATCCCCACGCTGGTGCAGATGCTCGAAGGGAAGAAGCCCGCAACCACACCTCCCGTACGCGTCACCACAGAGCCAGGAACGAAGTTCGCCTACTCCAACGGCGGATACATGATTCTTCAACTCCTCATCGAAGACGTCACCGGCAAACCCTTCGCACAGTTCATGCAGCAAGCCGTTCTCACGCCCCTCCACATGAACGACAGCACCTTCGAAACTCCACTCAGTCCGGAGCATGCCACACACGCCGCGACGGGCTACTGGAGCGACGGCGTAAAAGGAATCGCACCCTCCCACTTCATCAAGCCGAACCTCGCTGCCGGCGGCCTGTGGACCACAGCCTCCGACTACGCAAAGTTCCTCCTCGAACTGCAAAAAGAGTACGCCGGAACCTCGCACCTGATCCTGAATCAGCAGACCCTCCGCAGCATGATGCAGCCCGGCCTCGGTGCCTCCGAGACCTTTCGCTACGGTCTGGGCGTGCGCATCGGTGGTGCACCCTCCAATCGCTACTTTGAACACGGCGGCTCAGGCGTCTTCCAGAGCGAGTCCATCGCCTATCTCCAGGGCGACGGCGTCGTAATCCTGACCAGCGGAGGCGGTGGAGGCGCACTCGTCGACGAGATCGCCCGCAGCGTAGCCCATGTCTACCACTGGCCCGACTTCCAGCCGCTGGAACGTACAACCGTCATCGTGAACCCCGCCCGCTACGCCGATCTCGTCGGCACCTACGACTTCATCAAGGTCACGCAGAGCGGCAACAAGCTGATGGCCGAAATCCCCCTCGGATCGGAAAGCACAGAGCTTCTACCAGAGTCCGAGACGCGCTACTTTCTGCGCGATGCGCCGACGACCATCGTCTTCACTAAAACCCCCTCCGGCAAAACCACCGGTTTGGAGTTCATCACCAACGTCGTCCATCTACACAGAGACAAGAAGAAGTAAAACCCGTGCCCCATTCTTCGCGGCTTCATCGCGAAGGGTGGGGTCGCGCAGAGCGCGCAAACGAATCTCAAAGGAAACCCCAAAACCGGGTGCCCCATGTCCCGCTTTTGGGACATGGGTAATGCGCAAAGCCCATACTTTTGGATCTCCGTAGAAATCAGGTCTGTGCGCTCCGCGCGACCCCACCCTTTCGCAAAAAACGCGAAAGAGTGGGGCACACCTCATCTTGTTCTGATCGCGAGACCGTTTCCACTCCACCCGCGACCTCAACCGACAATCTGGAACCAACGCACTTTCACCACATAAACGAAAACACTTTGGCGTAAAGAGAGCGCCCTCCGTCTCTTCCCCTGAGATCGCTTCAACATATAGCCTCATTGCATGAACCTCCGCGCCATTGCTACGCTCGCTTTTGCTTTCACGCTGCCCGCTGTCGCCCAACAGGTTCCTCACAGCTTCGCCGCCGTAGGCGACCACTTCGAGCTCGACGGCAAACCCTTCCGCATCCTCACCGGCGAGATGCACTACACGCGCATCCCCCGCGCCCGCTGGGACGACGCCATGCTGAAGGCCAAGGCGCTCGGCCTCAACGCCATCACCTCCTACGTCTTCTGGAACGTCCATGAGCCGCGCCCCGGCAAGTACGACTTCACCGGTCAGAACGATCTCGGCGAATACCTCGCCGCAGCCCAGCGCGCAGGCCTGAAGGTCATCCTCCGCCCCGGCCCCTATGCCTGCGCCGAGTGGGAGTTCGGCGGCTACCCCGCATGGCTCCTCAAAGATCCCACCACCGTCGTGCGCTCCACCGACCCCAAGTTCATGAAGCCCGTAGCCAAGTGGTTCCATCGTCTGGGCAAGGAGGTGCGGCCCTACCTCGCAGCCAATGGTGGACCCATCATCGCCGTGCAGGTCGAAAACGAATACGGCTCCTTTGGTAGCGACCACGCTTATATGGAGCAGATGAAGAACCTCGTCATCTCCAGCGGCCTCGGAGGCAAGAATCCGAAGACGGCTGTAGATGAAAACGGCACGGAGGTAGCGCAGGACACCGGCACCATGCTCTACACCGCAGACGGCGGCGTGCAGCTCCCCAACGGCACCCTTCCCGAACTTCCGGCCGCCGTAAACTTCGGCGGCGGCCAGGCTAAATCCGAGCTCGCAAAGTACGAAGCCTTCCGCCCCAACGGTCCACGCATGGTCGGCGAATACTGGGCCGGCTGGTTCGACCACTGGGGCAACAACCACCAGAAGACCGACGCCGCCCAGCAGGTCGCCGAGTACGAATACATGCTCAAGCGCGGCTACTCCGTCAGCCTCTACATGCTCTACGGCGGCACCAGCTTCGGCTGGATGGCCGGAGCCAACAGCGGCGAAAAAGCTCCCTATGAGCCCGACGTCACCAGCTACGACTACGACGCTCCCATCGACGAGCGCGGCAACCCTACGCCCAAGTACTTCGCCCTCCGCGAGGTCATCCAGCGCGTCACCGGCGTCACGCCCCCACCCGTGCCGGAGACGCCAGCGACCACCACGTATCCCATCGCTCCCATCCTGCAGAGCGCCTCGCTCTGGGACAACCTCTCCAAGCCGCACACCTCCGCCACCACGCTCACCATGGAAGACGTCGACCAGGCCTACGGCTACATCCTCTACACAACGCAGCTCTCCGCAGGACAGCAGGGCGAGCTCAAACTCGACGAACTCCACGACTACGCCCAGATCTATCTCGACCACAAACTCGTCGGCACACTCGACCGCCGCCATCAGCAGAGCAGCCTCAACCTGCCCGCAGGGACAGGCGCGCGAGAGCTTGAGATCCTCGTAGAAAACTCCAGCCGCATCAACTACTCGCTCGCTCTCCGCGGCGAACGCAAAGGCATCACCCACCGCGCCCTGCTCAACGGCACGGAGCTAAGCAACTGGAAGATCTACCCGCTCCCCCTCGATTACCCCCAGGCCA
>JAHFTZ010000185.1 GCA_023265355.1 Terriglobus sp. | reverse complement strand
CAAGTTGATCGGTAAGGACCACGATGCCGATCATCGTGGCGATACCCAAGAGCATGGCGGGGAAGTTCCCGCGGCCAGCAGCCGTCTGTAAATAACTGCCGAGCCCAGGCAGACGGAAGTCCCGCGGGCCAAGGACAAACATCTCGCAGGCCATCAGGAAGAACCAGCCACCGGCGACGGAGACCATGGAGTTCCAGATAAGACCGATCGCAGAGTAGGGAAGTTCGAGCTGCCACAGGCGCTGCCACCGCGAGAAACCGTAGAGGGTTGCGGCTTCGTCAAGCTCTTTGGGGATGCTCTTCAGCGAGGCATAGAAACTGAACGCGATATTCCATGCCTGCCCTGTGAAGATCAAGATGATCGCGCCAAGCTCAACGCCTATCTGGCGCGAGGGAAAGAGCGCCACCATGGCCAGCATGACGCCGGGAAGGAAGCTCAGAACGGGAATCGATTGCAGGATGTCGAGGCCCGCGATCATCAGAGCTTCCAGGCGACGGCTGTATGCGGCTACGTAGCCGTATCCGATGGCGAATGCGAGCGAAAGGAAATAAGCGAGCGCCATCCGCACCATGGAGTAGAAGGCATAGCGGGGAAGAGCCCGCGGAGCCAGTGAGATGATGACGTCCGGCTGCACATGGGCCATCCACATGGTGGCGATGCGAACGACGCCGTAGAAGCAGGCGAGTCCAATCGCGGCGACGAGCAGATCGAGCATGACGGGCCAGGTGCGCCGCAGAACATGCGCGCGGGCCAGCGTCTCGCGCGTGCGCATGTAACTGAAGTTCCCCGGCAACTGAATCATGCAACGACCTCATCTTCGTCGGGTGGCGTCTGCAGGGCTTCGGGATTAGTAAAACGGCGGCGGGAGGCGTCGAAGTCGAAGAGTTCTGCGAAGCGTCCCCAGTTGATTGCGGTTTCGAGCTGTCTCTGCGTCTCCTCTTCGCTGAACTGCTCGTCGAGCATGTCGTGGAAGAACTCTTCGGGAACGGTGTGATCGCTCTTGGCGTCAATGGCTCGAACGATCTGGCGAAGCAGAAGAACATTTTCTACGGCGACTTCGCGGAAGATATCTTTCTGGCGAAGGATCTCGGCGTTGGCGTACTCGACGCCGATGGGTGTGAGGGCGGCGTCTCCTTCGTTCACGGTGACGAAGCCGAGCAAGGAGGCGGCGTCTACGATGGGAAGGAGATCGTCGATCTCGAAGGCCAGATCGTCCGCGAGGCGATAGATATCGTCTTTCCCGTTATGGTCAAGCAGAAGTTCAAGCAGACCGGCAATACCGCCGGGACGTGCGTGCGGCAGCATCTGGTAGCTCATCAGGCGCTGGTCGCGCACGCGCTTACCGTCGGCTGTGCGCGGAAGGGCGGGCGGCTGCGTCTCAGGCTGCGTGAGCACCTTATAGATGTAATCGACCAAGTCGAGGAAGGCGTGAGCCTTGCGGTCGCGTGGGTGTAGAAGATTGACGCGGAAGTCTGTGCGGACGTGGCCAGGATTGCGGCCAAGGACGATGATGCGGTCCGCGAGCTGGACGGCCTCTTCGATGTTGTGCGTCACGATGAAGATAGATTTCGTAGGGATCGTCTTCTTGTGCCACAGCTCCAGTAGCTCAGATCGCAGGTTTTCTGCGGTGAGCACGTCGAGTGCAGAGAAGGGCTCATCCATGAAGAGAACTTCCGGCTCTACTACGAGGGCGCGGGCAAAGCCGACACGCTGCCGCATGCCGCCGGAGAGTTCCTTGGGGTAGGCCGCCTGGAATCCATCGAGACCGACGGCGTCGAGCATGTGCTTGGAGCGGCGGCGACGTTCGATCGGATCGAGTCCGCGTGCCTTCAACGGAGCTTCTACGTTTTCGAGAACAGTGAGCCACGGGAAGAGCGCGAAGTTCTGGAAGACGATGGAGACGTTGATCTCCGTTTCGGCGATGGGCTTTTCGTGCCAGAAGACTTTTCCACCGGAGGGAACCGAAAGGCCGGTGAGCATACGAAGGAGCGTAGACTTGCCCGAGCCGGAGGGACCGAGGAGCGCGACGATTTCGCCTTCTGCAATGGACAGATCGGTGGGCGAAATTACCTGAATTCGGTTCTCGCTGGGCTGCGCGTAGTACTTTTCCACGCGCTCGGCTCGAATGATCGCTGGCTTCATAGGGTCGATGTTTCTTGATGTTGTGGTGAACGCCTGAAGAGACGAAGGCGGAAACAGAAGTGGGCCCGGTTACGATACAGCTGCGCCCAGCGTATCATCTCACGGAGGGTCCGTAGAAACCCGTTGTCCAGAGACTGTAAACTGCCTTGTCATATATAGTTGGAGTGGGTCAAAGAAATATGCCAGATATCGAAACGAATTCCTCCAAACCGCGAGTCCTGGTCGCAGACGACGAGCAGGTCATTGCCAATACACTCGCGATCATTTTGAACCAAGCAGGTTTTGATGCTCGCGCCGTGTACTCCGGCGAGAGCGCGATTGAAACGATTGATGCGTTTCAACCCAATATGCTCATCTCCGACGTCATCATGACGGGTATGACGGGGATCGAAGCCGCAATCGAGATTCGCAACCGCCTCCCGAAGTGCAAGATCCTTCTGTTTTCCGGACAGGCTGCCACCGCCGACCTTCTGGAGAAGGCGCGTGCACAGGGCCACGAGTTCGAGATTTTGGCCAAGCCGGTGCATCCGACCGATCTGCTCGCCAAACTTCGTAGCTAAAGTTTCAGAGATTAGGACTTCGCGCCGGAAGCTCTCATCTCCGGTGCGATTTTTCGTGACCTGAATGCAGGATGCTTACGCCTTTGGGGCGCTGGGATGAGTCTGGACGCGCTGCTTGATGCGAACGGCGGGCGATCCGCCATAGATGGTCCACGGCTCCAGGTTGCGCGTAGCGATGGCACCCAATCCAAGCACGGCACCTTCTCCCACCTGAACGCCGGGGCCGACGGACGCGCGGGCGCAGATCCAGGCATAGGCACCAATGGTCATGGAGAAGGCGATCAACGGAAAAGCCGGGTCGTCATAATCATGCGTAGCGCCACAGAGATACGCATCCTGAGAGACGATGGCATGCGACCCGAAGTGCATGGGTACAGGATTATAGATTTCGGTGCCATTGGCCGCCGTCACCTGATCGGCGCAGACGAGATTCCAGGGCGCCCAGATGCGTGAGCCGGGATAGAAGTGGCAGTTAGGCCCCATGGTGGCTCCGAAGATCCGAAGCAATAGACTACGCCAGGCATGCAACGGCCTGGGAGAAGGCCTGTAGAGCAGAAGCCAGCACACAGCCCATAGGACACGGCCGATGCGGTTCTGCAGCGTGAAGGCCGGACGGAGATATGGGTCAGCGTCGGAGGCCGCGTCGATATGGTCTGCAGCGTGATATTGCGGAGTCTTCGCCATGGAACCGTGCCTTCGGTGGAGTGTTGGTCTAGCGTTGCAGCGCCTGTTTAAACAGATCTATGACGGTCCTGGCAGTATCCTGCATATCGTACCGTGCGTGAAATGTCTGCGGAGCGCGTGTACGCATCGTCTCTCGCTCTTCCGGAGACGTGTTGATCCAGCGCTGGATGAGATTCTCTGTTCCCTGAAGCGTATCCGGTTCCATCAGGCCGACTCCATCCTCCACTACTTCGGGGGCAATGTTCACTTGGTCCGAAACAAGAACGGGAAGGCTGCACGACAGGGCTTCCGCCACAGCGATACCGAAGTTCTCCTGGTGCGATGGAAGGATGAAGGCCTCCGCTGCATAGAGTGCTCCCCACTTGGATCGGCCTTCCAGCATGCCCGGCCAGTGGATGCGATGGGAGACGCCCACCGCTTCGGCGATCTTCTGCAACTCCGCCGCCCATCCCTGTTGGTCAGGTCCACCGATGACAAGCTCCAGCGCGGGATCGAGGTGCGCTTTTTGGGCGAAGGCTTCCACGAGGAGGTCGACACCTTTTTTTCGGTGAATGCGGCCGAGATACACCAGGAAGCGTTTGCCACGCATGGCAGGCATCTGCTGGAAAAAGGCTGGGAGGCAGTCTTCTGCTGTGCAGGGAGGTCCTCCCGAACCGTAGGGAACGACCTGCGAGGTCCAATCATTCAGAGCAAAACTTTGGCGAGCCAGCTTCTCCTCCTGTGCGGTCGTGAAGAGAACGCGGTATGCGCCTTTGAGCACCCAATACTCTGCGAGGTACCAGTAGACGGCCTTCTTGAAATGTTTGAGAGGGAAGGCCTTTTTGAAGTACGGATCGAGCATGCCATGGCTGAAGACAAGGTAAGGTTTTTTCCCCTTGACAGCCAGCCGTGCACCCAGACCGCAGAACTGCCACAGGCCGTTGACGACGATCCCATCGAAGCGGTGCTGATTGGCCTTGAGCCAGGGAATGAGCTTCGGGGTGTAGCCATAGTTTGCTCCCTTCGCGCCGAGTGGATGCACAGGGAACTTCAGATCTTTGAGGAAAGGCGCATTCGGATCGTCGAAGGTGACCACCTCTCCGATATAGCCGATAGAGGCATAGCTCATCATGGTGCGAACAGATTGAATCGGTCCGCCCGCCGCGGGATCCAGTGTGGCGATGATGTGAAGAATTTTCATACTTCCGTCCCTGGCCCGGTGGTTCCGGAAGTCTTCTGTGTACGCAAACCGCAATCTCCTCTGCAACGCCACGTTTTGACCTGAGCCCATCGGCGAAGTACACCGTGTTCAGTCATCCGCGGGGATAGGATATCTCGCGCGGAGGCGATACCTGAGAACGAAGTCTCCGAAGAGGGTTACTCAAGAGTGATCTTTGTTCTGCGCGTGGGAGTCGCGTTGAGAACAAAGCCTGTGATGGAAACCTCGGAATGAAGGAGAAGGTCCCGCGCTCGAAGGATGTCGAGCGCCGAGTTGCCGTGTCGGATGACGAGAACGACGGCCTCTGCCTGTGTGGCAAGGGTAATCCCCTCCGCTGCCGAGAGAACGGGTGGCGAGTCGAGAAGGATGTGGCTATAGACCTTACGACACCGCTTGAGTAGGGTGCGCATGGCGTCTGAGTTGAGAAGCAGAGAAGGGAAAGGCGGAACGGGGCCGGAGGTGAGGATGTCGAGAAGAGGGACTTTCAGAGCGCGCTGAAGGACTTCTTCGAGAGTGCATTTGCCTTCGAGAAGAGTCGAAAGGCCAAGGTTGTTTGGCAGCCCCAGAAGATCATGCACGTGAGGCCGCCGAAGGTCTGCGTCGATGAGAAGAACGCGGTGGCCGCCCTCGGCAAGCATGCGCGCAAGATTGCAGGCGATAGTCGTCTTACCGGCAGACGGCACGGCGCTTGTGATCTGCAGAATCTTTGCTGACGACGTTGCGTGGATGAGCAGTGTGGCAAAAGAATGGAAGTATTCATGCGGCGCACTGAGATGTCGATTGAGATCTCTCGGTTGTATCTTCGCAAGGATGCCAAAAGAAGTTAGTTGCGTCCTGCGCTCAGCCTCTGCGACGCTGTACAGCGCAGTGTCGAGACGCTCCAATAGAAGGGCCAGCAGAATGCTGCCACAAACCATCAGCGGCGGTGCAATAAAGAAAAAAACCTTCGTCACTGCGCCACCTTTGCAGTAGGAATCTTTTTCTCATTACCGATAAAGACGGTAGTAGTGACGTAAGCCCGCCGTTGTTTTACACAGGGGCGAAAGCTAAGT
>JAHFTZ010000184.1 GCA_023265355.1 Terriglobus sp. | reverse complement strand
CGGAACCCAGAAGTACCCGGTGTTCGCATAACTCCAGTATCCCGGCGTCCAGAGATAGTTCGGCCCCGGAGCATCGGGCTGCTAATAGACGGGCAGCGGCGGTGGCGGCTGTGGGGCGGGGGGAACGGAGTTGTCTACATATTGCGCGTAGGCATCCACACCATTCTCATAGGCCGTGTCGTCGCCGTCCTGCTGCTGTGGGTCATAGCCACCCTGCAGACTCTGATCCTGGGGCTGGCCCTGAGGGTAGCTTTCGCCATTCTGCGTCGGCACCTGGGTGTAGCTCTGCCCCGCGACCTGCGTTCCCTGGGATGCTACTCTCTGCACGGGCGCGCCCGTAGAGTCCGTGGGCACCTGGAGCATATTCGCAGCAGCGGGATCGGCTCCATTGGCCGCCGACCCATTTTCAATCGGTGCAGGCACCAGCGGAGTCTGCTGGCGGCATCCCACCAGCATCACGGCAAGCACCACCCCTGTCGAAGCGCTAAGAAAACGAGTTCCAAAAGTACGATTCATCAGACGTTCCATAACCCACGCTCCAAACACTCTGCACGCTATACAACACGCACAGTGAACATAGATGCACTTTTGCGCAGCATGTTGCGTTCTTCCTCCAACCAAATCTTCTTCACGCCGAACATCCAAGGCGATAAAATGGTTCCATGCACCGGGGTTCTTCCAAACCGAAGCGCTTTCGCCGTGGGAAACACGACCGCGGACGCATCCTCGCCTGATTCTCGCGCCCCCTGTATCTGCCAGGTTTTACCACTCGCCGCGTGAGAGATCTTCTCTCCGTCGGCAGAAGACCAGTGTTCTCCAGCCGGTGAACACCCTATGAGGATCCCATGAGCACGCTCAATACCTTCGACGCCAAAGCCACCCTCGTTTCTGGCGGCAAAAACTACGAAATCTACCGCCTCGACTCCCTCGCCAACAAGGGCATCGAGCTCGCACGCCTTCCCTTTTCGCTCCGCATTTTGCTGGAGAACCTCCTTCGCCGCGAAGATGGCGTCACCGTTACGGCGGACGATATTACCTTCCTCGCCAAGTGGGAAGCCAAGGCCGAGCCCTCCCGCGAGATCGCCTACATGCCCGCCCGCGTCCTCATGCAGGACTTCACCGGCGTTCCTGCTATCGTCGACCTCGCCGCCATGCGCGATGCGATGAAAACCCTTGGTGGCGATCCGGAAAAGATCAATCCGCTCCAGCCTGCCGAGCTCGTCATCGATCACTCCGTCCAGGTGGACGAATACGGTACGGCAAACGCCTACGATATGAACTCGCTCCTCGAGTTCCAGCGCAACCGCGAGCGCTACGCCTTCCTGCGCTGGGGCCAGACCGCCTTCCGTAACTTCTCCGCCGTTCCTCCCGGCATGGGCATCTGCCACCAGGTCAACCTGGAATACCTCGCACGCGTCGTCTTCACTACCCCCGAGAGCGGCGATCACGCCGGTCAGGCCTACCCGGACACCCTCGTCGGCACCGACTCGCACACCACCATGGTCAACGGCCTCGGCGTCCTCGGCTGGGGCGTCGGCGGCATTGAAGCAGAGGCCGCCATGCTTGGACAGCCGGTCTCCATGCTGGTTCCGCAGGTCGTCGGCTTCAAACTCACAGGCAAGCTGAAGCAGGGCACCACCGCCACCGATCTCGTGCTCACCATCACCGAACAGCTGCGCAAGCACGGCGTCGTCGGCAAGTTCGTCGAGTTCTACGGCTCCGGAATAGCGGAGTTGCCACTGGCAGATCGTGCCACGATCGCCAACATGGCACCCGAGTACGGCGCGACCTGCGGCATCTTCCCCGTCGACAAGGAAACCCTCACCTACCTCCGCCTTACCGGCCGCAGCGAAGCGCAGATCCAGCTCGTCGAGGACTACTACCGCGCGCAGGGCATGTTCTACACCGCCGAGTCCACCGACGCCGAGTACACCTCCTCGCTCGAACTCGACCTCAGCTCCGTCGAACCCAGCATCGCAGGTCCCAAGCGTCCGCAGGATCGCGTTGCCCTTTCACAAGCGTCCGAATCCTTCGCAAAACAGCTTCCCTCGCTCTACGGCCCCAACGCCAACCTCAAGGGCGACCGTCAGATCTCGCGCTGGCAGGGTGAAGGCGGCCACTCCTCGCAGGATGGCTCCGTCGAGTCGAACAAAGCGATGCCCGAACCCGGTAAGGACGGTCATCTCTCCACCGGCTTCGAGCCCATCCCCTCGATCAAGGAACGCTTCGGCGTTGATGTAGACGAGTACCTGCACCACGGCAGCATCGTCATCGCCGCCATCACCTCCTGCACGAATACCTCCAACCCCAACGTCATGCTCGCCGCTGGTCTGCTGGCGAAGAAGGCCGTGGAAAAGGGCCTGCGCACGCCTCCCTGGGTGAAGACCTCGCTCGCTCCGGGATCGCGTGTTGTCACCGATTACTACAACAAAGCCGGTCTCACGCAATACCTCGACACCCTCCGCTTCCAGACCGTCGGCTACGGCTGCACCACCTGCATCGGCAACTCAGGCGCTCTGCCCACGGATGTCTCCAAGGCTATCGATGAGCACGGCCTCGTCGCAGTCTCGGTCCTCTCCGGCAATCGCAACTTCGAAGGCCGCATCAACTCCGACGTTCGCGCCAACTACCTCATGTCGCCGCCACTCGTCGTGGCCTACGCCCTCGCTGGCCGCATCGACTTCAACTTCGACACCGAAGCCATCGGCACCGGCAAAGACGGTCAGCCTGTCTTCCTGAAGGACATCTGGCCCTCGCAGCAGGAGGTCGCCGAAACCGTCGCCAACTCCATCGACTCCTCCATGTTCCACAAGGAGTACTCGACCATCTCCGACGGTGACATCAGCTGGCAGAACCTCAAGTTCCCGCTGGGCGACACCTACGGCTGGGAGCCTGACTCCACCTACATCCGCAAGGCTCCGTACTTCGATGGCATGCCCGCAACGCCCGCCCCTGTGACCGACATCGCCGGTGCGCGTGTGCTCGCGGTCCTTGGCGACTCCGTTACGACCGATCACATCTCACCCGCAGGCTCCATCAAGCTGAACGGCCCCGCAGGTAAATACCTGATCGAGCACGGCGTCAAAGCCACAGACTTCAACAGCTACGGTTCGCGCCGCGGCAATCACGAGGTCATGGTCCGCGGCACCTTTGCCAACGTCCGCCTGAAGAACAAGCTCGCCCCCGGCACCGAAGGCGGCGTCACACGCCTGCTTCCGGAAGACAAGGGCATGAGCATCTACGACGCCTCGGTGATCTATGCCGAACGCAACGTTCCCCTCGCCATCCTCGCAGGAAAAGAGTACGGCTCAGGCTCCAGCCGCGACTGGGCAGCCAAAGGTCCGCGCCTCCTCGGCATCCGCTTCGTCCTCGCCGAAAGCTACGAGCGCATTCACCGCTCCAACCTCGTCGGCATGGGCATCCTTCCTCTGCAGTTCCAGGCAGGCGAAAACGTGGAGTCCCACTGCCTCACCGGCGAAGAGGTCTTCGACGTCCCCGGCCTGAAGGAGATGCTCGACAACAAGTTCGCCAGCGGCAAACAGATCACCGTCACCGCAACCGACAAGGACGGCGAGGTAAAACACATCCCCGCCACCGTCCGCATCGACACACCGCAGGAGATCCTCTACTACCAGCACGGCGGCATCCTGCAGTACGTTCTCCGCCAACTCGCCGGCAAGTCGTCCTAGCCGGACGGACACACGCGCTTCGCGCCAAACAACCAACAAATACAGAAAGGCCCGGAGAAATCCGGGCCTTTCTGTATTTGTCCCTATTTAGTTGCGGCCTTATCGCCAAGGGTGGTGTCGCGTGGAACACAAAAGCAGATCCCTCCGCTTCGCTACGGGATGACAAAAGTACTACGAAGGGGAGGGGGTAGGAGAAGAACGAGAGAGATCTACCGACACCGTCTCAACAAAACGCCTTCCACCTTCAGAGGCAGCGCAGTCCCCTTCAAAAACGGCTCCTTCGGCGTAATCTCAAACGCTGCATCCGACCCAACCTCTACTTTCAAAACCTTCCCATCCGAGATC
Organism: Terriglobus sp.; assembly: GCA_023265355.1. GTDB lineage: Bacteria > Acidobacteriota > Terriglobia > Terriglobales > Acidobacteriaceae > Terriglobus. The sequence continues at coordinate 1,602 of JAHFTZ010000184.1, read as the reverse complement.
GAAATCGTGCGTTCAGCACCCTTCTCCACAAGCGCAACCTCTCCGCTTCCAGCCGCCTTGAACGTAGCCGCATAACACCCGGCCTCAACCTCCCAGCGCATCTTGTACAGCGTCTTAGGATCTTCGTACCCAAAGCCGTTGTAGTTGTAAAACTTCTCCGCATTCTGCGCCGTCAGCCGATACGAACCATCCGGCTCAGCCGCGATCTTCGGCTTCACAACACGCAGAGGCCCGCGATACGTCAGCTTCACCACCGGCAGAAAACCGTGAAGCCCATCCGAAGGTTTCTGCACCAAAGTGTCCGCGCCGTCAGCAACAACTTTCATCGCACCGCCACCAAGAAGCGTCGCTCCAGTCCACGCGGTTCCGCTTGTGCCTGGCAAACGCAACGGCGCGTCTGCGTTCTTCACAAAGAGATACACCGCATGCTCTCCGAGCGTCACATAGCCAAAGCCAAGATCCGGAAAAGGCGAAGCCTTCGTCCCATAGATCGCCTCGCCCACGGGCTTCAGCCACGACCCCACACCGCGCAGCACATCAGCCTCATACGGCACCACGGAGCCATCGCCCTCTGGTCCAATGTTCAGGATGTAATTCCCGCCACGGCTCACCACCTGCACCAGACGCAGGATGTTCTCCTGGATCTTCCCCTGGACATCGTCTCGCTTCTGCCAGCTGCGGTATCCCCACGTCGCGCCAAAGATCGAAGCAGGCGTCTGCCACGGCTCGTCGATGCCGTACTCCGGCACCTCGTTGTCGCCCATCACGGTAAAGTCGCCCTGGTAGTTGAAGACGCGACCGCTTACCATCGTCTGCGGCTGCAGCTTGTGCACCGTCTCCGCAAAGAGCCTGCTCTGCGCGGGCGTGGGCTTACCCATGTCGAACCAGATCTCGCTCAGCGGCCCATACGTTCCGCCTAACAACTCCTTCAACTGTGCCACGTTGAACTTCGCATGCGCGTCGCTCAGCAGGTTGCTGTTGCCTTCGATGTAGTGATCCATCCCCGGCTCATGCCAGTCGATCGACGAGTAGTAGACGCCAAACTTCATCCCACCGCGACGGCAGGCATCAGCAAGCTCCTTCACCACGTCGCGCTTATACGGCGTAGCGTCCACCACGTTGTACTTCGACTGCGCCGTGTGGAACATGCTGAAGCCGTCATGGTGCTTCGACGTGATCACGATAAAGCGCATGCCCGCCGCCTTGGCCAGCGCGACCACCGCATCCGGATCCCACTTCTCCGGGTCGAAGCGCTTCGCCACCGCCGCATACTCCTCCAGCGGAATCGGCGCGTTGCCCATGATCTGTTCGCTGTACCCGTTGTCCACGGGCTTGCCGTTCCACACGCCACCCAGTTCGGAGTAGAGACCGAAGTGAATGAACATCCCGAACTTGCGTCCGCCCCACTCCTCCAGCGTGGCCGCAGAAGGTCTCGGTTCAGAGAGCGGCAACGGCCGGTCCTGCACCTTCGCCTGAGCTTGTGTCTGCACAGGGAAAGAAAACGCTACCCCTAACAATGCCGCGCAGAGAACCTTCTTCATCCACGGAGAATACACCGATCTCCGATGCGCGAGATCACCCCAGCCCAAGCGCCGACTTCAC
>JAHFTZ010000183.1 GCA_023265355.1 Terriglobus sp. | reverse complement strand
GCCTACAGGTACTGTGGCGATTCTGGAATTCAGGCAGGGCTTAGGCTGAGAGGCCCCTAGAATGGATCTGCCGTCCTTCGCGATGCTTTGCGCACGAGGGACGGGTTTTATTCCCCATAAGAGGGAAACTTTTCGATGCTGGAAACGTATCTCTGTAACGTACCTCAAAAGGTTGGCCGGATTCGTGGGACCGCTCGTACACGTCGCCGAGATGTCTTTCAGGATTCCTAGCGTATGCGCGTTCTCCATCACACTTTTGCCCTGGCCCTTGTCCTCTCCGCTTCCTCGACTGGGTACGCACAGGCGACGCCCGACGCCTCGGCGAGTGCGGCGGCCCGTACCAATCAGCGCGGCACCGTGAAATCGATCACCGGGACCACACTTGTTATCGCGACGGATGCGGGTGTGCAGTACACCGTCTCCGCGGATGCTCCCGCGAAGGTCGTCGTCCTCGCTCCTGGCAGCACCGATCTTAAGACAGCAGAGCCCGGTACGCTGGAGAGCATCTCCGTCGGGGATCGTGTCCTGGTCTCGGGTAAACCCGGGGATGCGAACGCCATTGTGGCACTGCGCGTCATTGTGATGCGCTCTGCCGATATCGCCTCGCGCAATGCGGCGCAGCAGGCCGACTGGCAGCGTCGCGGCTCCGGTGGCATCGTCTCTGCGGTCGATCCTGGGACGGGTTCCGTCACGATCAAGGCCGGCGCGCGTACGGTGCAGCTTGTCACCTCGCCCAAAACCATCTACCGCCGCTACGCACCCGGTTCGGTCAAGTTTGAAGAGGCTACGGCCAGCAGTCTGCAGCAGATCATGCCCGGCGACCAGCTTCGCGTCCGTGGCGACAAGTCCGAGGACGGCACCTCCATCACTGCGGAAGAGATCGTGAGTGGAGCCTTCCGCAACGTGGCTGGAACCATCGCCTCTATCGATGCCGCAAGCTCCTCTGTGACCGTGAAGGACTTGGCGACGAAGAAGAACGTTGTGGTTCACCTCACGCCGGAAAGCGATCTGCGGAATCTTCCGGAGCAGATGGCGACCATGCTGGCCATGCGTAACCGTGGCGGTGCTGCCGGTGCAGGAGGTCAGCGCCCTGCTGGAGGACCCGTTCCTCCGGCACCGGCGCACGCCGAAGGCGCAGCCGCGCCGGGCGCGGATGGTCCTGGTGCAGGCGGTCCTGGTGCGGGTCGCGGTATGGGAGCCGGTCGTGCCGGTGGGGGAGATCTCTCCCAGATGATTGCCCGCCTTCCGTCGACCACACTCGCCGAACTCAAGCCCGGCGCGGCGCTCATGATCGTCGCCTCTCAGGGCGCGCCCTCCGATCCGCTCACCGCAGTCACGGTTCTCTCTGGCGTTGAGCCCATCCTTGCAGCGACGCCTTCGGGCTCGCAGCCCATGTCCCTCTCCCCCTGGAACCTCGGCGCAGGTGGTGCCGAAGCCGGTGCAGGCGGGCCGCAGTAACGGTCTTTTCCAATTTTTCCGCGTCCTTTTTCGTAGGTAGTGTGCAGATTTTTCCCCAGGAGCAATGCGTGCCGTCTTCCAAACTGCTGAATCTTGCGTCTCTTTCCGTCCTTCTCTGCGCCTCGGCTCTCATGGCACAGACAACGGCCGCCCCGGCGCCCATAAGTTCAGCCACCTCCCAGACCACGGCGGCTTCGTCCGCCACGACACCTGCCGTTCTGCGCGGCACCGTGACCGACCCTGACCTTGCGGTCGTCCCCGGAGCGACCATCACGGTCACACCGGCTAAAGGCCCGGCGCTGACCGCGACCTCCGGCGAAGACGGCACCTATAAGATTCCCAGCGTGCCGCCGGGAACCTATGCCGTTACGATCACCATGCCGGGTTTCGCCTCCGTCGTCCGCCAGGGACAGAAGTTCGCTCTCGGGCAGGTCGTCAACATGGATGTCAAACTGGCCATCCAAGAGAACTCCACAGAGATCAGCGTCACGACCTCCTCCAATCAGGTCTCGGTCGATGCTGACTCGAATGCCAGCGCTGTGACGATCAAGGGCAAGGACCTTGACGCGCTCTCGGACGATCCTGACGAGCTCTCCAGTGAACTCTCCGCGCTCGCCGGTCCCGCTGCGGGACCCAACGGCGGACAGATCTACGTCGACGGCTTCACGGGCGGTCAGCTTCCTCCGAAGTCTTCCATCCGCGAAATTCGCGTGAACCAGAACCCCTTCTCCGCGCAGTATGAGCGCCCCGGTTACGGCCGCGTGGAAGTGCTCACGAAGCCGGGTACCGATACCTTCCACGGACAGGCGAACGTGCAGGGGCTTCACTCCTCCTTCAATACCGCCAATCCCTTCCTTAAGGGACAGGATTTCCCGGCCTACCATACGTTCTTCTTCCTGGGTTCGCTCACCGGCCCCATCTCCAACAAGGCTTCGTTCTCTGCCGCCGGAAGTTATCGGAATATTGCAGACAATGCCATCATCAATGCGACGATTCCGGTGGATGCGACAGGCGCTTTTTGTCAGCCCGGAAATGTTGGCTGCACTTTCTCAGCGAGCAACTTCCGCACAGCCGTCACCCAGCCTCGTCTGCGCTATGACTTCACTCCTCGTATCGATCTTGCTTTGAGCGAAAAGAATACCCTCATCGTCCGCTATCAGTATGAGAGCAACACTCAGAACGGAAGCTTCAACGGTGGTTTGAACCTCAGCAGCACGGCGAGTAATCTCGCCAGCAACGAGGGTGAGATCCAGATCTCGGACAGTCACATCTTCAGCCCTCGCGTCATCAACGAAACGCGTTTCGAGTATCAGCGTGCCCGCTCCTCGCAAGTGCCACTTTCTACTGCGCCGACGCTTATTGTGAACGGAAACTTTACGGCTGGTGGTACCAACACGCAGACCTCTTCCACGCACACAGACCACTTTGAAGTACAAAATTACACTTCGATCCAGCTTGCAAAGAACTTCATTCGCATGGGTGGTCGTCTTCGCACCACGCGCGAAGCTCTGAACTCTAACTCCGGCGCAAACGGTTTGTTTACTTACTCTTCGTTAGCGGATTACGTTGCCAACAGGCCGAACCAGTACACCATTACCCAGATCAACCAGGCGAACTTGAAGCAGAGCCTGACCGATGTTGGCCTCTATTTCGAAGACGACTGGAAGCTGAAGCCAAACCTGACCGTCAGCATCGGTACACGGTTTGAAGCCCAGACGGATATCAATAGTAACCGCGACTTCGCCCCCCGCGTCTCCATCGCCTATGGCATCCCCAGGAAGTCGGGTTCGCCCATCACGGTAGTGCGCACGGGTTTCGGCATCTTCAATAACCGCTTCGATCTGGGCAACGTCATCAACACGACACGTCAGAATGGAATCAATCAGATCCAGTTGATCAACTCCACGCCCGCAGTTGGTTGCAGCCCGGCTAACCTGGCTGCCTGCGGTGGAGCTGCCGCTTCGCGCAACACTGTCTATACGCTTGGTCCCAATCTTCGCAGTGAATATAACGTGCAGTACGCCATCGGCGTCGACCAGCAGTTGTCCAAGACGGCTTCTCTTTCAGTGAACTACATCGGCAGTCGTGGATTCCATCAGTTCATCTCGCGTGTTGTTGGCACGACTGCTACCGCTTACAACTATCAGTACCAATCCGCAGGTGTTTACAAGCAGCATCAGATCATTGCAAACGGAAACTACCGACCTTCGCGGAATTTCTCGCTCTTTGGCTACTACGCCTTCAGCATTGCTAACGCAAACACCAACGGTGCCACCTACTTTCCGACGGATTCCACCAACTCCCGCACAGACTACGGTCGCGCCGGGTTCAACAATACACACCGTCTCTTCCTCTTCGGTAACTTCGGCCTTCCATATCAGTTCAGCCTCAGCCCTTTCATGAACGTCAACTCCGGTTCGCCTTATAGCCTGTCCACCGGAAGCGACGTCAACGGCGACTCTCAGTTCAATGACCGTCCGATGTTTGCGAACGGTGCCTCTTCTGGAAGCTGCTCGGCTACGGTGATCGACCCTGCAACCGGCCAACCCGTCGCCAGAGATTTCGTTGACCCACTCAAGGGAACGCCTCCTGGAACGGTCATCGCAAATTACAACCGCATCCCCGTCAGCTACTGCACCGGGCCGACGAACGTCAGCTTCAATCTGCGTGTTGCTAAATCCTTCGGCTTCGGCAAGCGTGCCGGTGCCGCAACAACCCCCGATGTGGGTGGACCTCCTGGTGGAGGACGCCGTGGCGGTGGCGGTGGCGGTGGCGGCGGACGTGGTGGTCCGGGTGGTGGCGGACCTTTTGGTGGCGGTGGAAACAATAATCATCGTTACAACTTCAATCTCAGCGCGCAGGCGTTCGATCTGTTCAACTACGTGCCCTATGCCGCTCAGGTGGGAACCATCAATAGCCCCAACTTCGGTAAATCGGTTGCGATCGTGGGAGGCTTTGGCGGCAATCAGTCTGCGGTCCGTCGTATCGCCCTTCAACTCCCTTTCAACTTCTAACAAGAGGATGGAATAGAAAGCCCGACGCAGATGCGTCGGGCTTTTCTGTTTAACTTCTCCTTCCTTCGCTACGGAATGACAAAAGAAAGATCTGTGACGAACCTAGCCAGAACTGGCTAAGCCACAACGACGGACTTGGCGTTCAGGAACTCGCGCATGCCTGCGGCGCTCAGTTCTCTCCCATATCCTGAAGCCTTCACGCCGCCGAAGGGCATGCGTGGATCGCTGACCACCATCGCGTTGAGGAACACCATCCCCGCTTCAATCTCTGACACCATCCGCTGCTGCTCCGCGGGGTCGCTCGTCCACACGGAAGCGCCGAGGCCGTACTCCGTATCGTTCGCGATCTCGATCGCCTCGGAGGTGTCGCGCGCGGAAAAGACCATCGCTACAGGGCCAAAGATCTCTTCACGATAGACGGCGCTTGTCCTGGGGACGTCCACGATCACCGTTGGCTCAAAGTAAAAGCCCCGGCTCATCAGCTTCGCGCCTCCCACCACAACACGTCCGCCTGCCCGCACCGCGTCTGCGACCTGCCGTTCTACTTCGGCCAGTCCTCGCGCGGACGCAAGAGGGCCGACTTCGGTATCCTCGCGCGACGGATCGCCGACTTTCAGCGAAGCCATCTTTCGCGCAAAGCGTCGCACAAACTCTTCGTAGATGCTGGCATGCACGACGAACCGCTTGGCCGCAATACACGACTGTCCACTGTTGACGGTGCGCGACCGCGCCGCTGTCTCTACTGCTGCAGCCGGATCTGCGGTCGGCATCACGATAAAGGGATCGCTTCCGCCTAGTTCCAGCACGGTCTTTTTCAGGCATGCGCCAGCCTTCGCAGCGATTGCGCGTCCGGTGTGCTTACTCCCCGTCACCGTGGCCGCAGCCACGCGAGGATCCCCGATCACGTCTTCGATCTGCTCCGTTTCAAGCAAGAGTGCCTGAAATGTTCCGCGCGGAAACCCGGCGCGTCGCGTCAGAGTCTCAAGCGCCAGAGTACACTGCGGCACGCTGGGCGCATGCTTTAGCAGACCCACATTGCCTGCCATCAGGGCCGGAGCGAGAAAGCGAAAGACCTGCCAGAACGGGTAGTTCCACGGCATCACGGCAAGGATGACGCCGAGCGGTTCCCAGCGCACGTAGCTCTTTCCCGTGCCCGTCGGAATCGCTTCGG
>JAHFTZ010000182.1 GCA_023265355.1 Terriglobus sp. | reverse complement strand
CTTCCCTGCCGCGTAGCGGATCGCAGAACAGGACGGGCGCGTGCAATCGCGGTGATCGGATTGGGACGAACTCAGGACGACGATTTCCTGTCGAGCGAAGATATGGAGTTCCTCGAATCTCTGGCTGGCTACATTGGCATCGCGATTCAGAATGCACAGCTCTTCCGCTCTCTGGAGTCGAAGATCACGGAGTTTGAGCGGCTCAAGGAGTTCAACGAAAACATCGTTGAGTCGATCAAGGTAGGTATCTTTACGCTCGATCTCGAGGACCGCATAGAGAGCTGGAACGCCGAGATGGAAGTCATGTACGCGCTCTCTCGCAGCGAGGCCCTTGGGCGCTCCATTACAGATGTCTTCCCTGCCAGCTTTGTTCAGGCGTTTGAACAATCGAAGACGGAAAGCGGAACGCATCACCTTTCCAAGATGCGGCTGCAGATGCTGGCAGGCGAAACACGCACGGCGAATATTGCAATCGCCCCTTTGCTCACGCGCGACTTCGTCTCCGTGGGGAGGATCGTGCTGGTCGACGACATTACCGGACGGGTCGAACTTGAGGCGCAACTGACCCAGGCGGAGAAGCTTTCCTCCATCGGCCTGCTGGCGGCAGGTGTGGCACACGAAGTAAATACACCGCTCGCGGTGATCTCTTCCTATACGCAGATGCTGCGCAAACAGACCTCAGACGATCCTCGTCTCAGTATGGTGCTGGAGAAGATCACACAACAGACCTTCCGCGCTTCCGAGATCGTGAACGGGCTTCTGAACTTTTCGCGCAAGACGTCTTCCGAGTTTGTCCCCGTGGATCTGAACGCTGTGCTGAAGGAGACCGTGGCTTTGCTGGAGCATCAGTTCCGTACGGCGAAGGTCTCTGTGCAAACGGATCTCGCCCCATCTCTTCCCTGCGTCGACGGGTCGCAGGGCAAATTGCAACAGGTTGTCTTGAACCTCATGTTGAACGCAAAGGACGCGATGGCGGACTCTGCGACACCTCACTTGACGGTAGCAACACGTGCGACGGATACACACGTTCTCTTGTCAATCTCGGACCGGGGAAGCGGCATCGACCCTGCACATCTGCACAAGATCTACGATCCATTCTTTACGACCAAAAATGCTCCGCGTGAGGGACAGCACAAGGGCACAGGGTTGGGACTGGCCGTAAGCTATGGCATCGTGCAGGAACATGGCGGAAAGATTCGCGTCGAAAGCGCTGTGGGTGAGGGAACGACCTTCCATCTGGAGTTCCCTGTTTCGGGTCTACAACAAACCGTGGATGCTTCGTCGCGCGGTTATGCGGGTGAACAACAGACGGAGAAGATAGCACATGCCTGAGGCCTTAATGGATTTTGCTGGAACAGTTCCCGGGGTGACGGGTGGACGCATTCTGATCATCGACGATGAGTCGGCTATTCGCGATTCGTTGGAACTACTTCTGACTCTGGAAGGATTCACTGTGAGCCTCGCCCAGGAAGGTGTCAGTGGGATAGAGACGCTTTCGCACGAGGAGTTTGACCTCCTTCTTCTGGATCTTTCCATGCCAGGCGAGAACGGAATCGATCTGCTGCCGAAGATCAAGGCGCTTCGTCCGGAGATGCCCGTCATCATGATCACGGCATACGGCACGGTCAGCAACGTCGTGGATGCCCTGCGCGCGGGCGCTGAGAACTTTGTTCAGAAGCCATGGGATAACGAAAAACTGCTCGCGGATATTCGCATGGCCGTAGCCAGAAACCGGTCCGAGACCGAGGTCATTCAGCTTAAGAAGACGCTGAAGCAGCGCTACTCCTTCGACAACATTGTGGGCAAAAGCGAACCGATGTTGAAGCTCCTCGACGTCGTTGCGCAGGTTGCCCCCAGCCGCTCCACTGTTCTGATTCAAGGCGAGAGCGGGACAGGCAAGGAACTTATCGCGAAGGCGCTGCACATGCATTCGCAGAGGAAAGACAAGCCCTTTGTAGCGATCAATACAGGAGCGGTTCCCTCAGAACTGCTGGAGTCCACCCTCTTCGGCCATGTGAAGGGTGCCTTCACCTCGGCGATTGCGGCGAAAAAGGGACTCTTCGAAGTCGCCGACGGAGGAACCATCTTCCTCGACGAGATCGGCACCATGCCGATGGAGACCCAGGCCAAGATCCTGCGCGCGTTGCAGGAGCGCAAGTTCATGCAGGTCGGTGGAGTACAGGAGATCTCCGTCGACGTTCGCGTCGTCGCCGCCGCCAATGTGAATCTTCTCCAGGCGGTGAAAGAAGGCCGCTTCCGCGAGGATCTCTACTATCGCCTGTCCGTCATCACGCTGGAGCTTCCTCCGCTCCGCACGCGCAAACAGGATATCCCTTTGCTGGCCGACTTCTTTCTGAAGCGCTACTCGGATGAGAATGGCCTTCCGCTGAGAAAGCTATCGCTGGAAGCACTCCGCGCCATGATGGACTACGAGTGGCCGGGCAACGTGCGTGAGCTCGAGAACTCCATGGAGCGCGGTGTGGTGCTTTCAACGGAAGTCGTGATTCCGCCCGAGCTTTTGCCGCAACAGGTGATTGGCAACTCGTACTCTGCCAACCTTCTTGACCACAAGCCGGATGCTTCGCTCTTCGACATCATGGAAGAGATTGAGCGCCGCATCCTTACAGACCGTTTGGAGCGATGCAACTGGAACCAGACGGAGACTGCCGAGTTTTTCAAGGTGCCTTTGTCTACGCTCAACCAGAAGATCAAGCGCCTGAATATCGAGATCCGCAAGCGCGTTCGCGAATAGCACTCTCTCCGCTTCAGGGCTGGATGACAATCTTCATCGAATCCGGTTGCGGATGCGATGCGAGATGGATTCCCTCAACCGCCTCCGTCAAGGAGAACCGGTGCGAGATCAGTTGCGTCAGATCGAAGCTGCCGTCGCGATATCCGTTAAAGACAGCCTCAATCGCTTCATCCTGAATCGCCACCGAAGAACTGTACGAACCCATCAGCGTCTTTTCGTCCATACAGACCGCTGCCGGATCGAAGGGCGCTGTGCCATGTTGGGTGGAAGCGAAGAGGCAGACGCGGCCTCCGGGACGGATCGCATCCATCGCGGTTGCAATCAGCGCGTCGGCACCTACGGCAACCAGAGCAACATCGGCACCACGGCCTTCCGTAGCAGCCTTGCAGGCCGCTACAACGTCGCCGCGTGCGTCCAGTGGATGGTTGAGCCCAAACTTTGCCGCAACCGCGTGGCGCTCCGGGTAAAGATCCGAAGTGAGCACAGTGGCTCCTGTCCTCTTCGCAAGTGCAGCGAGCATAATGCCAATGGGTCCCTGGCCGATGACGAGCACGGTGTCGTCGGGTGCAAGGTTTAGCAAATCGATGGCCTTGTAGGTTGTATTGACAGGTTCGATGAACGAGGCCTGCTCGAATGGAATATCGTCGGGGATCTTGATGAGTCCTTTCGCGACGATCCAGTCCATCACACGGATGTACTCCGCGAAACCGCCGCCGGAGGGTTCGAAGGCGGCCGTGCAGCCCACCCTCTTATACATCTCACACTGGGCGTAGGTCTGCTTGCGGCAGAAGAAACATCCCCCGCACGGAATGTGGTGAAAGGCCATGACGCGATCGCCTACATGGAAATCCGCCACCGATTCGCCCACAGCAACGATCGTGCCCGCCATCTCGTGACCGAAGATACGTGGTGCGGAGTGGGAGCCGGTGTGGATCTTCTTGAGGTCGGTTCCGCAGATGCCGCAGGTGTGGATCTTTACGATCACTTCGCCGGATCCAGCAGAAGGAACGGGAACGGTTTCCACGCGGACATCATCGATGCCGCGATAGACGGCGGCCTGCATTTCAGTGGGGATATTCGGGGACATGTCTTTCTTAGTTTAATGCACTCTCTTCGATAGCGTCTTTCAGCGCTACAGTCAGTGCCGCGAGAGCACGGTTGGAGTTCCGTCCCAGATGCACGGTCTTCCGCCAGGTCTGCGGACGCAGCGCTGTATGCAAAGCAAAGGCGCCCGTGCGAAAGTGGCCATGATGCGTGGCGAAGTGCGAAAGCGACGCGAGTTCAAAGTCATGCGCGTCTGAGATCGCCTTGATCGCGCGGAAGCGAAGTCCGCGTGCAGTGGCCAGGCGGGCAACGGTGGCCGCTTCCATATCCACGAGGTCCGCGCCATAGGTTGCGGCAAGGCGGATCTTTTCCTGCACGCTTGCAATGGCGTGGGTGGTGATCAGAGTAGTACCTTCTGCGGCAGCCCTGTGGCGCTCACCGGATTGCGCGTCGACAATCATCGCAGCTTCGGTGATTGCCCCCGGTGAGAGGCGGGCCGTGCAGGCACCGGCGAGACCTGCGCTGATAACGGTCGTGATCTCGGGAGCGGACTTGAGCGCGCTCTCCAGCGCGAGCGTGACACGGTGAGAGCCCATGCCCGCGGCGACTACGATACTTCCGGGCAGACGATGGAGATGAATTCCCTGCGGCAGTAGATCTTTATCCGGTCCGGTGCCACGAACGAGCGCGGCGATTTCACGAGGCAGAGCGGCGAGGATGGCGAGATTTGGCACGTGTCTCTCCATGATAGATGGAGAAGTAGAAGCAGCGTTCGCGCTTACTGTGCGCGATCCTCAAACGGCGGAGCGTAGCCGTGGGCGACGAACCAGTCCATCGCAGCACGGAGTGCCTTGTATACGGGGACAACATGAAAGCCTAGTTCACGTTCCGCCTTGGCGGAGGACGCGTACATCTTCTTGCGCCCCATCCGAACGGCCTCCACGGTGGCGCGGGGCTCGCGACCACGCAGCTTTCCTGTCCAGTTCTCATCGAAGAAGGCAAAGGCCATGGCGACGGCGTGAGGCACCTTCATACGGGGCGAGGGCAGCCCGGAGATCGCGGACATCTTATCCAGGATCTGTTTGAGGGTGAGATTCTCTCCGCCCAGGATATAGCGCTCACCTGACCGGCCTCGGTCGAGCGCTGTGATGTGCATCCGCGCGATCTCGCTCACGTCGACGAGGTTCAGACCAGTGTCCACATAGGCAGGAAACTTTTTGTTGAGAAAGTCGACGACGATGCGGCCCGTGGGTGTCGGTTTGAGATCGCCGGGACCGATCGGTGTCGTCGGATTCAAAATGACGACGTGCTGGCCAACACCAGCGGCAGCAATGGCTTCCTGCTCTGCCATGTACTTCGATCGCTTGTAGTGGCCAATCATCGCATCTTCTGTCACCGGGGTCTCTTCGTCAACGATGGTTCCGTCCGTCATAAAGCCCATGGTGGCGACGGACGAGGTGTAGACCGCCTTGGGCACGCCTTCCTCGCGTGCGAAGCGCAGAAGGTCGCGCGTGCCTTCCACGTTCGCCTTGTACATCTCGTCCGGATCTGGCACCCATAAGCGGTAATCCGCAGCGACATGCACAAGAGCGTCGCAGCCACAGAGAGCGGAGCGGAAGGTCGCAGGGTTGCGAAGATCGCCCAGGATGAGATCTGCCGGAATGCCTTCGATCGAGGTAAGGTTCGACGTCTTGCGAGCGAGAAGGCGCAGCTGCGCACCCTGCGCGGCGTAAGCACGGGCCACATGCGAGCCTACGAATCCAGTAGAACCTGTGAGAAAGACTTTCATTGCGACTCCGAGAATAACGCGAACGCTGATTGCGCTTTGAGAGAGCCTTTTGGATGCAGAAAAAT
>JAHFTZ010000181.1 GCA_023265355.1 Terriglobus sp. | reverse complement strand
ATCGAGAGTGAAATCTCGGACAAGAGCAAGGGCATGAAGAAAGCTGAAATGCTGATGTACGCCACAGGGCGTCGGCTTGCAGATATGCTGCGCGTTTCGCCAAGCGATCTGAAGCCCCGCCTGCAGGCCACTTTGAAACGACTGAACGATGCCCAAAACTCACTCCTTTCGAAGATGTTCGAGCACTAGAGGTCTATGCGCCGGTGGCTGATCATCTTTCTGTTCGTTGTTTTTTGCGTACGCTGCTGCGAACTATCCGGCGCAGCGCAGGCGCGTCGGAATCGACTCTCTGAAGCCGAAGTGGAATCCCTGCGCGAAGCGGCGTATTACCCTTCAGCGCGGGTTCTGGTCTTTCAGAAGATCATCGACAGCCGCATGGAGCGTATCCAGGACCTCTTGTCGAAGCGCTACCAGGCGGGCAAGACGGAAGATTTACATGACGCGATCCAGCAGGTCGCCGGGATCGCCATCGAGCTCGAAGACAACCTGGAAGACTACGACCGCAGCCACCGCGATCTTCGTAAGTCACTGCCAAAACTTCTAGACGCGGCAGAGCGTTGGACCTCTATCCTTAAACAGCCCGAAGAGAACCCGGCATACGAAGTAGAACGTCGGCTTGCCCTTGACGCCGTCGACGATATCCGTAAAGAGTGTACGGAGTTAATCCCCGAGCAGAAGGCCTGGTTCAAGGAGCACCCTCCGGCCAAGGAGGATCATCCTCCCGTTGAAGAGAAGCGCTGACCCACCGTAAAATGCTCTGTAGTGGTGTTTCCTTCTTTCCTTCATACGCTCTTCGGCAATATCACCAAGCAGGCAGAAGCGCCTGCTCCACTGCCTGTTTCTCCTGCGCGTAAACCGGTTGGGCGCAAGCCTGCATCGCGACCCACTGCCGCTGATCACGGGTCGCCGCTCCAGAAGATCTTCCAGATGGAGTACCGCGAGCTTCGTCCCCGCGCTCCCATGCCTGAGTTCGATATCCGCTTCCGGCGCTTCACTTCACTCAACACTACGATCCGTCTGCGCGAAGGAAAACTGCAAGTTCGGTTATCTGATCTTCTCGAGACTGCCCCTGAGACGATGCTCCATGCCATCGCACATATTCTGATCGCCAAGCTCTACAAGAAGCCGATCTCACGCGCGCACAACGACCGCTATCGCCGCTACGTCTCGTCCGAGACGGTGAGTAAGCAGTCGGAGCAGATCCGCCAGCAGAGGGGACGCAAACGGCTTCTTCCCCCCAAAGGGCATTTCTACGACCTGGAAGAGGTCTTCGACAAGTTGAACCACCAGTTCTTCCACGGTCTGATGGGCCAGCCCGTTCTGACCTGGAGCGGCCACCATGCGCGTCGTCTTCTCGGACACTACGACGCCGCACACAACACTATCGTCGTCAGCCGGGTCTTCGATCGCGCGGATGTTCCCCGCTACGCGATTGAGTACCTGCTCTATCACGAGATGCTTCACCTCAAGCATCCGGTCAAGGTGAAGAACGGTCGCCGCTGCGTGCATCCGCGGGAGTTCCAGGCCGAGGAACGCCTCTTCCCACAGTTGACGGAAGCCAAAGCGTTTCTAAAGCACCTCTAAACGGTTACGGTTGAGACCGCCACGGTCTTGCGTCGAACCCACACGATCAGGAACAGACCGGCTGCCACCGATCCGATCGACGCTACCTGCGCATTGCTCATTCCCCAGTACAGCGGCGGATTGCGGCGAAGAAACTCCACCAGAAACCGACCTATGCCGCTAAGAACGAGGTACTCGCCCGTCAGCAAGCCGATGGGCTGGGGCTTCTTTCCTCGCCACCAGAGGTATCCAGCAAGTGCAAGGGCGAACAGTAACTCATAAATAGGTGTCGGATGAACCAAGAGGCCTGGCGGATTTGGTCTTGGCGGGTCCAGGGCGTCGCTGCGAATATGGACGCCCCACGGCACGGTCGTGTCCTTGCCGTAGTCACCGTCACCGGAGGTCAGGCAGCCGATACGTCCCACTCCATAGCCAATGGCTGCCGCTGGGGCAGCCAGATCGAGCATGCGCAAAGCGCCGGTTCTCGCGCCTTCATACAGAACCCGTCCCTGGTACAAGAGCATGGCAACTCCGGCCACCAGACCGCCGAACCATGCAAAGCCAGCCCGAAACCAGCTCAGAAAGGCCATCGCGACATCGAGCGGATGGTGCCACCCCGGAACGAAAATCTGGCGCATCGACTCCTGCAGAGCGGCGGGGTCCTGAAGCTCGTGCCAGGCCTTCGCTCCGAAGATGCCGGCAAGCATCACCAGGGCCACAACGGAGACTGCATCTGCTGTCACGGCGTTTCGTTGAAAGTTGCGATGCAGCACCCATGCTGCTGCTACTGCTGCGAGCCAAAGTAAGAGACCAAAAGTCCCAAGTTCAAACGATCCAAGATGAAGGTAAGGAAGCATAGCGTCGTCTCTCAGGATACCGCGTTTGCTGAAAGAGGCACCGGAGGGCGATCCCATAAGCTACGAGATGCGCTACGGATGCAAGAACAAAGCGGTTTCCACCAACAAACCCGCAAGCAGCGTGATTTCCTCACGCGCTCCTCCTTTATCCTTGGCAGATGTCCTCACCAGTCTTTGTTCCCGCCTCGCAGTGTGAAGTTCTCTTCTCAACCGATCAGATTGCAGAACGCGTCGTTGCGATCGGTCGCCAGATCACGGAGGATTACAAGGGCCAGAGCATCGTACTGGTCGGCGTTCTAAAGGGAGCAGCCATCTTTCTCGCCGATCTTGCCCGCGCCATCGAAGTGGACAACACCTTCGACTTCGTTGCTGTGTCAAGCTACGGCAAAGGAAAGACAACGACCGGCGCAGTTAAACTGATCAAAGATCTGGACGTTCCCATTGAAGGCAAGCACGTCATTCTGGTGGAGGACATTCTGGACACCGGTCTGACGCTCAGCTATCTACGCAAACTGATGTTGCAGCACAAACCTGCAACGCTCAAGATCGCGACCTGCCTCGACAAACCCGAACGCCGCCTCGTTCCCATTGAAGCGGACTACGTCTGCTTCAAGATCCCGAACAAGTTCGTCATAGGCTACGGCATGGATTACGCGGAAAAGTACCGGAATGTACCGGATATTCGTCTCTTCCCCGAAGACGCAGGTCACTAGAACGCGGTCCCGCTTTCGCCTTTCATTCGCTATACTGAATGCGGAGTATTTAAGATGGCGCAGTCAGAGAATGTAATCGGCACAGCGGCTCCGTTCGCTCCGGGACACCACAATCTCACGGCGATTCGGGACGCTTTGCCCCATTGCCGTGGATGCGAGCTATACCAATGCGCCACCCAGGTGGTTCCCGGATCAGGGCGGTCGACGGCCTCCATCATCCTGGTGGGGGAGCAGCCCGGCGATCAGGAAGATCTACAGGGAAAGCCTTTTGTAGGTCCGGCCGGAGAGGTTCTGCACCGCGCCCTTGCGGAGATTTCGCTCGATCCTGCCCAGATCTACGTGACCAACGCGGTCAAGCACTTCAAGTTCGTACGCGTCGGAAAGCATCGTGTCCACAAGAATCCACGGATGTCGGAGATCAAGGCCTGCCGCCCCTGGCTTCTGGCCGAACTCGATGCGATCAAGCCGAAGATAGTTCTCTGCCTTGGAGCTTCCGCTGCAAAATCGATCCTGGGTAGTGCCTTTGGCCTGATGCGTGACCGTGGGAAGGTCCTATCGACGCCGTTCGCTAAACACGTCATGGCAACAGTACATCCCTCTGCCGTGCTCCGAGCCCGCAGTCATACCACACGGGATCTCCTCTTCCGGCACCTTCGGGACGACTTGGAAGCAGCGTTTAACTTCTCCAGGCACGCCGCCTGATAGCATCGATCCTCTTCACAGCGATAGGATGGACATGTACCTCGCACGTGAAGCGTGGATAAGAGTGGAAGGATTTTAAATGGCCGCAACCTCAATCGTTTTCGACGCATCCACTTTCAGCGCGCAGGCGCTCTCCTCGGCCCGCTCGTTGTCTGCCGTTCTGGACCATACCCTGCTGAAGGCCGATGCCACGAGAACGCAGGTAGAGAACATTTGCGCGGAAGCGGCTGAATACGGCTTCGCCTGCGCCATGATCAATCCCTTCTGGACAGAAGTGGCCGTTTCCGCCCTGAAAGGCACGGGCGTACCCGTGGGGGTGGTGATCGGCTTCCCTCTTGGGGCATCGCTTTCAGCCTCCAAACTGGATGAGGCTGATCGTGTGACGAAGCTTGGCGCACATGATGTCGACATGGTGCTTAATATTGGCGCACTGAAGTCCGAAGACTTTAAAACCGTCAAAACCGAGATCGCAGAGATCGCTACTCTCGTCCATGATCGTGGCGCCATCCTGAAGGTCATCCTGGAAACTTGCCTTCTCACCTTCGAGGAGAAACTCCGTGCATCGGAGATCGCGATCTCTGCAGGCGCAGACTTCATCAAGACCAGCACGGGCTTTTCTACCGGCGGTGCGACAGCCGATGATATTCAACTGATGCGCGGCGTTGCGGGCACACGGGCGGGCGTGAAGGCATCGGGCGGCATTCGTACTCTCGAAGACGCGCGTGCGATGCTCTCCGCCGGAGCGACGCGTATCGGTGCCTCTGCGAGCGTGCGCATCGTTCACGAACTCTCGGGCAAGACGGACACAAATTCCACACCATCGGCGGGCTATTAGATTCGATGGGTAGATTTTCTTCATCCACGACGCCGAACCGTCCTCTGCCGGACGACCTCGACGCGTCTAAAGCAGAGCTTGCACCGGAGTTTGAAGGAGACTACCGTCCTGCAATCGTTGATACCCCCGTGTCTGCGAACATACGTATCGAAGCCAGCCACACGGACTTTCTGCATCGCCTGGCCGACGCTCTCAACACGACCCTCGATCTGCAGACGCTGATGCA
The DNA here is from genome assembly GCA_023265355.1 of Terriglobus sp. GTDB lineage: Bacteria > Acidobacteriota > Terriglobia > Terriglobales > Acidobacteriaceae > Terriglobus. The sequence continues at coordinate 815 of JAHFTZ010000181.1, read as the reverse complement.
CCGGGTGGCGGATCTGGTCCGAGCCGTCGTGGATTACCGCATCTTCGCGGTTCTGCTCCTCAACGACCGTACGCAGGAACTCTGGATGCGCTTCCAGGTGGGCCATACTCCCGAGGTTGAGCGCGTTCGCATCAAAATTGGGCAGGGTGTCGTTGGAGAAGCCGCGGAGCGCCGCGCTTCCATACGCGTGGACGACGTTACCCAGATCTCGAATTACGTAAACGCCAACCCCGACGTTCGCAGCGAACTGGCCGTGCCTCTGATCGTAAAGAACAAGGTCATCGGCGTCCTCGGCATCGAATCCGAGCTCCCCTCGAACTTCACCGACGATCAACGGCGTCTTCTGGAACTCGTCGCCTCGCGCATGGCGATTGCGATCGAGAATGCCAGGCTCTACACGCGTGTCTCACGGCAGGCCCAGACGCTCACTGTGTTGAACGAGATCTCTCGGGAACTGACTAGCATTCTGGATCTTGACGATCTCCTGGAGCGGATTGGCACACTCCTCAAGCGTGTCGTGGACTTCCAGATGTTCACGATTCTTCTTTGGGTCCAGTCGCAGCAGCAGTTCGTCCACCGTTTCTCGACCCGCTATGGCGAGGTGGTCTCGCGCGAAAGGAATGCACCCCTTGGCGTGGGCATCATCGGAAACGCCGCCAAGGACCGTGCGCCGATTCTCGCCTCCGACGTGCGCAAAGATCCCCGCTACATCGAAGCCAACGAAGGTGTTCGCAGCGAACTTGCGGTTCCGCTGATCTACAAAGGCAATGTAATCGGTGTTATCGATCTTGAACACACGCGCCTGAACTACTACA
>JAHFTZ010000180.1 GCA_023265355.1 Terriglobus sp. | reverse complement strand
AGCCCGTGTGAGACGCTGCCATAGTTGCGAATACCCGCGCCTCCAAAGAAAAAGAAGACAAGATAGGCCGCTATCAGGACCAGGATTCGCTGACTGACCAGGGACGCCGGGAAGAGGATCTCCTCAGCCTCCGGCAAAATCTTTGCGAAGAAGTGCCAGATTGCCGCGGCAAAAGGAAGACCAAGCACAAGGGAGATCGCCCACGCGGAGACATGCAACCCACGGGCCGTCGTCGCCATATCGGCGTGCGTGGCGAATGTGCGAACAGGCACGTAGGAGAGAAAGTTACCCACGCTCATGAGGCAGAGCCAGAAGAAGAACATCGCCCAGGCACGCTTCGCTCTCTGACGGGCTTTGCTGAAGAGCAAACGGCTCGCGAGATAGGAGATGCCATTGCCAAAAAGAACTCCCGCAACCGCGATCAGGGCGGAGGAGGTGTCGCGACCGGCAGCGAAGAGCGGAGCGTAGTCGACGTTCTCGTCGATATCTGCTTGGAAGAGAAGGTTGTTCACATTCCCTCCGCCATAGTCGAGGGCCAGCGGGTTGGCCTTGGCGTGGAGCAGCCACGCCGTAAAACTATGGGCGTACTCGTGCGCCATGTAACCGATGGCGTGGGCAAACCATAACTGGAGAAGAGCAAGAAGCCAAAAGCGGGCCGTTCGCGAACGCATCTTTGCTGCCTTAATTGGAGAGATACGCCAACTATAGAGGCTGCGGCTGAATTCTTTTTCTTCTCGCCGGATTCCCATCGAGGTTTGTTCCCAGAGAACAGCAGATCCCTTTGCTACGCTGCGGGATGACAAAAAGAATAGGTGCGGAATCAGAGTGATCCCGCACCCATGGGTTAGAACAGCAGCTTGGCTCCGAACTGAAGCTGGCGCGGTGTGTTGGCCTGCGAGGCGATCTGTCCGAAGCTGGTGGAGTTGACGCTGGTATTTGGATTTCCAAACTGCACGTGGTTGAAGGCGTTGAAGGCTTCGCCGCGCAGTTGCAGAGACGTCTCACGGAAGAAGTGGAACTCTTTGAAGAGAGACAGGTCCGTGGTCACGAGACGCGGTGAAAGGAGCCGCGAGACGTACGCCGGAGCGTTGCCCAGGGTGAACGCCGCTGGCTGTGAGAAGGCCGCGGTGTTGAAGTATTTGTTGAGGCGCTTATGAATGTCGCCCGACAGCGTCGGGTTCGTTCCATCGTAGTTGGCGTACTCCATGGGATTGCCCAGACCGGAGACGTTGCTTGCCGTGATCTGCAGGGGATTGCCGCTCTGGAAGGTGCTGATGCCATTCACCTGCCAGCCACCAATCACAGCGTCCAGCGCGCGAGGCATCTGTCCGCCAAAGTGGCGTCCGATACCCACGGGCAACTGGTAGATATAGCCCGCCACAAGCCGATGCGGTGTGTGCTGCGAGGCTACAGCGTAGTCCGCTGAGGGGTTGTAGCTGTCCTGATGCGATGTATTTGTGTCGAAGGTTTTGGAGAAGACGTAGCTTGCGTTGACCTGCAAGCCTCCGCCGAAGCGCTTGTCGTACTTCACCTGCAACGAGTCGTACTTCGTCTGGCCTCCGGGCTGGAAGAGAGGCAGGACGCTGGTGAACTGCGGATATGGCCTGAGTAGCTGTCCACGGCTGACCTGCGCCGCGGCGAGCGAACCAGACGTGATCACGCCAAAGAATGGATTGGCAACGAGGTCGTTGAGTTTGGAGCCGAGTGAGAGAGCCGAGGTAGGCAGCTGATCGAGGTCGATGCCGCCTTCGCGGCTCTGCTGCAGTTTGAGGCCGTGATTGCCAGCGTAGCCGATCTGGATATGCGAGTTTCCCGGCAGCTCACGGTCTACGTTGAACAGATACTGCTCTGTATAAGGAGTGACGGTGTTGCGAAGGAAGCCTTCGATCTGTCCGCCCACACCGGTTGCGAGACCCTGCGAAGCTCCAGGAACGGGCTGGAATCCAGAAGGAAAGGGATTGTCCAGTGTGTTGAAAGGGGTGATGTTATCCAGCGTGCTGACCCATGTGTTCTGCACGCGGAAACCGAAGGGCCCCACCGTACCGGCGGCGGCCTGCGGTGACGGTCCGTAGACGATGGCGAAGCCCGCATGGATGACCGTCTTCGGATCGATGGCGTACGCCAAACCAAAGCGCGGAGCGAAGTTGTTGGCGTCGTAGTCCGTCTGGTGTCGGTCGCGTCCGTTGACGCCGACAAAGACGAGTCCACCTCGCAGGCCAGCGATGCCGGACGGCTGTGCCAGTGGTGAAGGAGCGTTGGGGTCGAAGAAGTTAATGCGGTTATAGCGATCCGTTCTTGGTGTGTCGAGATCGTAACGCAGACCAAAGCTCAGGGTCAGCTTCGATGTAAGACGCCAGTCGTCCTGCGCATACGCTCCGTAGTAGTAGCTCTGCGAGGCGACGTCCTTGAAGTTTTGAATCAGGTCGCCGGTGCCGGTTCCCAGGAGCAGAGACGCGATGGAGTTACCTGCCGCGACATTCGCCGTGCTTGGATTCGGCCCCTGCGTGAAGCCGGAGGTGAAGGTAAAGTCGCCCGAGGTGTCGCGCGTCTCGCGATCGTTGACGCGGATCAGGCGAGCGTCCAGACCGAACTTGAAGGTGTGGTTGCCACGCACCCAGGTAAGGCTCTGCGGAAGGCTGTAGGTCATGAAGGCGTTGTGGCGATTGTCCGAGTTGCCCAGTTGCACGTAACCGCTTGCCGCGAAGACGGGAAAGACAGGAAGACCGCCACCGTTGGCGACCGCCGCAGGCAGGCCAAGGTCCGTGGCCTGGAAGCCAAGACCTGCGTTGAGGTAGTCAAACAGCGCACGCGCGAAACCGAGGCGTACGTCATAGAGCAGATGCGGACTGGGAGCAATGGTGTAGTCGACGACGAAGTTGCGCATCCAGTCACGCTGCTCGATGCGGTTCTCTGCCTTGCTGATCGCGGCGGGAAAGAAGGGCTGCGGCGTGTCGTCGAAAAAACGGTCGGAGTAGCGGCCGAAGATCGTCTGGTTATGCGGCAGCGTGTAGTCCAACCGCACATCCCAGCCGTCGATGCGGTTGTCTTCGGTGGTGGTGGCAAAGTAGTTGTTCGCGCCCGTCAGCGTGTTGCCTGTCACATTGGGCAGCGGATAGTAGTTCATGACCGTCTGACCGACTTTGCTGAGTTGAGTGGTGGGGATCTTGTTGTTTGCAAAAGCATCGCGCATATAGCCGCCCGCAGGATTGGCGCGCGTGGTGAAGGGGTCGTAGATCTTGACCAACGCACCGGTAGAGGTGAAGGTCTGCGAGAAGTCGCCCTGCCGCTGCAGCAACGTCGGCACCGTTGTTGTTGTAGAGATCGCGCTGCTCTGGCGAAGAAGCTCCGCAGAGACGAGGAAGAAAAGTTTGTCATGCAGAATGGGGCCGTTGAGCACGCCACCGAACTGGTTTCTCTGGAAGGTCGGAAGAGCTTTTCCATTCAGCTTCGAGAAATAGTCATTCGCATCCAGGCTGGAGTTCCGGGCAAACTCGAATAAGGTTCCATGAAAGGCGTTCGTGCCGCTCTTGAAGGCCGTATTCAGGATGCCACCGAGGCTGCGTCCGAACTCGGCGGGATAGTTCTGGCCGAGCACGCGGAACTGGTTGATCGCATCGACCGACGGAAAGACGCCCACGCCGGAGTTACCGTTCACCGTAGGAAAGCCGCCAGGAATGCCGTCCACCAGAACATCGGTGTATCCCTGGCGGCTGCCGTTGATCGAGTAGCTGATGGAGTTGTAATTGTTCCCCACAGATCCGGAGAAGCCCGGGGTGAGGGCGATCAACGAGTAAGGATTGCGCGAGTTGAGGGGGAGATTGCGAATCTGGGAGCCCGTGACTACGTCGCTCAGCGTTGCATCAGAGGCCTCCACGGCGTTGGTGTCCGCCACGACGCTTACCGTGCTGGATGATGCGCCCAGTTCAAGGGCGACCTCCTGATTTGCCTTCTGTCCGACATCGAGCGTGATTCCGGTCTGCACGTAGTGCGCGAAGCCGGGAGCTTCCACGTCCATGCGATAGTGTGCGGGCGCGAGATTGAGCACGTTGTACTCTCCGCCTGCGCTTGCCGAGACGGTCTGTGCAATGTTGGTGTCGACGTTGGTCACTGTGACGCGAGCGCCGGGAATGACGGCGCCAGTTTTATCGTGGATCGTTCCGCTCATGGTGGCGTTCAGCGCCTGCGCACCGAGGCGCAAGGTGGTGAAGAGTGAGAGGCAAAACAGGATGCAAAGCATTTTGCTGCGAAACATAACCGTCCTTAAAAAATCCCATTGATTCTGGCCAGGTTGCGTAAGGAGCTTTCGGGGATACCCTTACTCGCTAAAGGAGGAGCGTTATGCGTGTAACGTAAATTACGTTAAAACGTAAAACAACCGGACATCTGACCTAGTTGCACTCCACCTCTCCAGGAGCGCTGAATCTTTCTTTCGGGAATTTGCCGTGGTGCGGTCCGCTTTTACCCACGGAAAGACGGGGTTAAGCCAATCTCTTCCCGTTAAACACAAAGCCGAGCGGACGATGGTCGTCGCGCTCGGCTTTATTTATTCTTCGTATTTTTACAAACCTCACTCGGAGGCGACGCTGACCTCCGGTGGTTTTGTCTTCGAGGTCATCAGCGGGATAAGGAAGAGCACCGCCAGAACGGTGGTGACCATTCCTCCCACGACGACGCGCGCAAGTGGTTGCTGTGCCTGTGCTCCGATGCCATTCATCACTGCCGCGGGCAGCAGACCGAGACCAGCAGACAGGCATGCCATCATCACGGGCCGCAGTTCGTCGAGGGCACCCCTGCGCAGGGCTTCAGATCCACCGTGCTCGCGTTGCATCCTTCGAATGCCTGAGAGGAAGACGACAGCCGCCAGTGTTGCGACGCCGATGAGCGAGGTGAACCCAACGGCCGCGGAGATACTGAACGCCGTGTGGGTGATCAGCAGACAGAGGATGCCGCCGATGGCACAGAACGGAAGCGTTGCCAGAACAATCAACGCGTCCACCCAACGCTGGAACTGCAGGTAGAGAAGCAGAAAGATCACGAGCATACTGATCGGAATAATGACCGCCAGTCTCTGCTGCTCCTTGCGGAGTGAATCGAACTCGCCGGCCCAGGCAAAGGAGTAGCCCTGGGGCAGTTTGATCTTGTCGTGAATCTGGTGCTGCAGATCTTCGATGGTCGCGGAGAGATCGCGCCCGCGCACACTGAACTTGATGGGGATGTAGCGGCGTCCGCCTTCACGATAGATCATGAAGCTGCCTTCGCGAATGGCCACGTCCGCAACCTGCGAGAGGGATACGTGTCCTCCGTCGGGTGTGGGCAAGAGGATGCGTGAGACCGCCTCTGGCGTGGAGCGGTCCGACTCCGGATAACGCAGAGCGATATCGAAGCGGCGGTCGCCTTCGACCATCTGCGTAATCGGAGCTCCGCCGACGGCAGCCTGGATCGCGGCATTAACATCGGCAGGCAAGATCCCGTATCGCGCTGCATTTTCGCGGTTCAGGTTGATGACCATGCTGGGCTGACCGTTGACCTTGAAGATGCCGACGTCCGTGACACCGCGCACACCATCCATGACCGTTTGAATCTGGTTCGCCATGCGCGTGAGTTCGTCGAGATTATCGCCGAAGAGCTTGAGCGAGTTCTCTCCCTTCACTCCGCTCATCGCCTCTTCCACATTGTCCTGAATCGCCTGAGAGAAGCCGAAGACGGCGCCGGGATACTTGGAGAAGGCGTGCTGCATCTGCTG
>JAHFTZ010000179.1 GCA_023265355.1 Terriglobus sp. | reverse complement strand
GGGCACCGGGCGTGATTGGTCCTGCACCGGTGTCGCAGTATTCTTGAGGGATGGCAGAGACAAGCAAGGCAACGAAGCGCATCGGAATGCACCTTTCCACTACGGGTGGAACCTTTACCGCGGTAGAGCGGGCGGTGGAGTGCGGGGCAAACTGTTTTCAGATCTTTTCTTCTTCTCCGAGACAGTGGAAGGCGGCTGCGGTAAAGCCCGAGGACGCGGCGAAGATGAAGGCGCTTCGCGCTGAGCATGGGATCGGCCCCGTCTCGATCCATGCCAGCTACCTGATCAACCTGTGCTCGCAGACGGAGTCTGTACGGCAGAATGCGACGGCGGCGTTTCGCGGAGAAGTCGAACGTGCCCTCGCGCTGGGTGCCGAGTACCTTGTGCTGCATCCGGGGTCCTACAAAGGGCTGACGCGCGACCAGGGACTCGCGTACGCCGCTGAGGGCATCGAGCGGGCGATTGACGGCCTGGCCTGGCAGGACGCGAACTTCAAGATTCTGCTGGAGAACACGGCCGGGGCAGAGTTCTCGCTGGGTGGCAAGCTGGAGCAGGTCGGCGAGCTGCACAAGCATCTGGAAAAGTGTGCGCCGGTGGCGGTCTGCCTGGATACCTGCCACGTCCACGTCGCCGGGTACGACATCGTGAGCGAATCCGGTTACGAGGACACGGTGAAGCAGATCTCCGAGACGATTGGCCTGGAGCACGTGCTGCTCTGGCATTGCAATGACGCCAAGGCCGCCTGCGGCTCGAAGCTTGATCGGCACGAGCATATCGGCGATGGGACAATCGGAGCGGCGGCATTTCGGCGCTTGCTGCGAGATTCCCGATTTGCGCACGCGGCGTTCATCGCGGAGACGCCGGTGGACGAGCCTGGAGATATTTTGCGCAATATGAGTACGCTGCGGGCGCTGGCTGCGGGTTGAGGGTGAGCGGCGCGGCGATACAATCGATTTGACATGTCTGAAGAGCAAATCATTGATCCCGCGCAGCAGCCTTTGCGTTACACCCCTTCCGAAATTGAACCTCGCTGGCAGGCGGTCTGGGACGCGGATGCGTCTCTCTACGCCGCCGAAGACGTAACGGCGGGCAAGCCGAAGTACTACGTTCTGGAGATGCTGCCTTATCCGAGTGGCCAGTTGCACATGGGGCATGTGCGCAACTACTCCATCGGCGATGCGCTGGCGCGCTACCAGTGGATGCGTGGCTTCAATGTGCTGCATCCGATGGGTTGGGATTCGTTCGGTCTGCCGGCGGAGAACGCCGCGATCAAGAACAACATTCCTCCGCGCGAGTGGACGCTGGGCAATATAGCCGAGATGCGCGTGCAGATGCGGCGCATGGGGTTGAGCTACGACTGGCAGCGCGAGGTCACGACCTGCCTGCCGGATTATTACAAGTGGAACCAGTGGCTCTTCCTGAAGATGTACGAGAAGGGCCTTGCTTACCGCAAGCAGTCGAAGGTGAACTGGTGTCCGCAGTGCGCGACCGTGTTGGCGAACGAGCAGGTGGTGAATGGCCGCTGCTGGCGGCACGAAGACACGATCGTTGAGCAGCGCGACCTGACGCAGTGGTTCTTCCGCATCACGAAGTACGCGGACGAGCTGCTGGACGGCATCGACAAGCTGGATGGATGGCCGGAGAAGGTTCGCACCATGCAGCGGAACTGGATCGGCCGCAGCGAAGGCGCTGAAGTCACGTTCCATGTCACAGGCACCGGCCATACAATCACGGTCTTCACCACGCGCATCGATACGATCTTTGGCGCGACGAGTGTGCAGATTGCGCCGGAGCATCCCCTGGCCAAGGAGTTTGGTGCGGCGGACTCTACGTTGCAGCAGCAGATCGACGCAATGATCGAGCAGCAGAAGCTTGCGAAGGAAGCCGACGCCCTCGGCGCAATCGAGAAGCAGGGTGTGGCGACGGGCAAGTTTGCCACGAATCCTTTCAACGGGGAGCAGGTTCCGATCTGGATCGGCAACTACATTCTTGCGGACTATGGAACCGGCGCGATCATGAGCGTGCCTGCGCACGACGAGCGCGATTTCGAGTTTGCAACGAAGTACGGTCTGGAGATCAAGCGCGTTGTCGCGCCGAATGTAGACACAGACGATCTCGCGTTGCCCTACAGCGGCGAAGACGAAGCCGTGCTGATCGACTCTGGCGACTGGAGTGGCAAGAATCCGCTGGAAGCGCAGGGAGAGATGGCTGCGTACGCCGAGGCCAATGGCTTTGGCAAAGCGACGGTGACGTATCGCCTGAAGGATTGGGGCGTCAGCCGCCAGCGTTACTGGGGTACGCCGATACCGATCGTTTACTGCGACGAGTGTGGCATGCAGCCGGTGCCGCTTGAGCAGTTGCCCGTGCTGTTGCCGGAGAAGATCGACATCAGTGGAGAGGGTGGTTCGCCGCTCTCGCGTGTGCCCGAGTTTGTGAACGTAAAGTGCCCAACCTGCAATGGCAATGCGAAGCGGGAGACGGACACGATGGATACCTTCGTCGATTCGAGCTGGTACTTCTACCGCTACACGGATGCAAAGAACGACAGCGCTCCCTTCGATTCGGTCAAGGCGAACTATTGGTTTCCTATCGACCAATACATCGGCGGTGTGGAACACGCGATCTTGCATCTGATCTATTCGCGCTACTGGACAAAGGTGATGCGCGACCTTGGCCTCATCAAGAACGATGAGCCCGCGACGCGTCTGTTCACGCAGGGCATGGTGATCAAGAACGGCGCGAAGATGTCGAAGTCGAAGGGAAACATCGTCTCACCCGATGAAATGATTGCGAAGTACGGCGCGGATGCAACGCGTATGTACGCTCTCTTTGCAGCGCCGCCCGACCGCGATCTGGAGTGGCAGGAAGATGGCGTTGCGGGTATCTCACGCTTCCTCGCGCGTGTGTATCGCTTGACCACGAAGTACGCACCGGCGATCGCTGCGCATGAGAGGCGCGAGAAGAAGACACATGCCGGTTCCTTCGCCGCGCTTACGCCCGAAGGGATGAAGCTGCTCCGTAAGCTGAATCAGACGATCGCCAAGATCACGCTGGACTTCAGCGGCCGCTGGCACTTCAACACCTGTATTGCGTCGGTCATGACGCTGATGAATGAGATCAGCGCAAGCGAGGTGTTAATGGACGGCGGTGCCATCGCCGTGGAGACACAGACGGAGGTCTTCCGCGCGCTGACGCTCATGCTCGCACCGTTCGCTCCGTTCCTCTCGCAGGAACTGTGGGTGCTGCTTGGCAACGAGGGACCTGTCTTCCGTGCGAGTTGGCCCGTAGCCGATACGGAGTTGGCGAAGGAAGACGAGATCGAGATTCCAATCCAGGTGAATGGAAAGCTGGCCAGCGTGGTGCGTGTTGCCGCGGACGCCAGCGAAGACGCGATCAAGTCTGCCGCGCATGCTGAAGAGAAGGTGGCGTCGCGCCTGGCGGGAAAGACGATCGTGAAGCTGATTTATGTGCCGGGCAAGCTCGTAAATATTGTGGTGAAGTAATGCCTACGTCTCAGCAACAGATCGACGCGCAACTTCGGCCAACGCAGAACTTCGTTACGACGATTACGTGGTGCAGGAACCGGCCTTCGCTTACGTTGCTGGAGATTGCGTGGCGATGGATCTTCGGAATTCCGACGCTGTTTGCACTCGCGCACTATGGTGGCCAGATCCTGGCGAGCGTTCCGTGGCGCTCTACGGGCATCGCGCAGCTTTCTATTAATCAGATGTTGACCGACCCCATGCGTGGTTCGGCAACGGTGGCTCAGGCGCTGATGATGGTGGCTCCGCCCGCGCTTGTAGTGGCGAAGTGGCTCGTGCCGTTGCTGATTCTTGCGTGGGCTGTCGTCTCTGCCGTGGGGCGAACTCTCGTTCTGCAGCGGATGGAGAAGAGTCTTCATGCCCGCCCCTTCACACTTTTCGTTCTGAATGTGGTTCGCCTGATCCCTCTCTGCGGCAGCGCGGCGTTGTGGTGGTTCGTCCTCTCCGCAGTAGCGCAGAAGACGATTCTGCAACCCTCCGAGGCGGGCGCGGAACCGCAGGTCATGGTGTACATCGCAGCGGCGATTGCACTGTCTCTGGGGCTGTTTCTCTTCTGGGCTGCGATTGGATGGATCTTCACGGCAGCTCCGTTGCTGGCCATGCGCGACGGCCTTGGACCATTCGCGAGTCTGCGTGCAGCGACTCGCCTCGGAGGTCTGAGGGCAGGATTGGTGGAGATCAACCTGGTGATGGGCATTGTGAAGATCGCTTTGCTGGTACTGGCGCTCGTCTTCTCTGCGACACCTTTGCCTTTTCAGGCAGCGATCACGGATGATTTTCTTTTCTGGTGGACCTTCGGTGTGGGCGTGGCCTATTGCATTGGTTCGGACTTCTTCCACGTGGCGCGGCTGGCGGGGTATCTCCATCTCTGGGCAGCTACAGGATCAGTGAAATCTTAGGTTTGCAAGAGACACTTTGCCGAAGGTTGGCATCACACTTTCCCGTACAGCAAACTTCAGGAGAGTAATGACATGTCCCTTGGTATCTATCTGGTTGGGTATTTGATCTTGATCGGTGGTGTCACCTACGGCATGCACCTGGCTCATATTCCGCAACATTGGATCGTTGTGGTGGATCTTGTTCTGGTGGGAGCCGCGATTTTGACCGGCGTGACCAATACGCGACAGAAAGATCATTCGTAGGTTCTGCTTCCGGATTTGCATTGGAGCGCACGTCCGAAGGATCGGCGTGCGCTTTTTTACGTGGGAAGAGCAGCCAGATTTACAATGAAGCTGTGCCTACACCTAATTCCAACTCCACCATTGTCATTCTTGATTTCGGCGCGCAGTACACGCAGCTGATCGCGCGCCGCATCCGCGAGTTCAATGTATTTTCCGTAGTGATTCCATGCACCGCATCGTTGAGCGAAGTACTTTCGTACAAGCCGGCGGGCGTGATTCTCTCCGGCGGTCCCAGCTCCGTCTATGACGACGACGCGCCGAAGGCCGACCCCGCGGTGCTGGCGCTGGGTATGCCAATTCTTGGCATCTGCTACGGCATGCAGTTCATTGCTCACCACCTCGGCGGCAAGGTCGAGCCCGCGGCCAAGCGCGAATACGGCAACGCGATGATCGACATTGTGGCGCAGACGAAGATCTTTGGTGGTCTGCCCGAGCAACTGGATGTATGGATGTCCCACGGCGATTCCGTAGTGGATATGCCTCCGGGCTTCAAGCTGACGGCGAAGACGGCGCACGCGCCTGCCGGTATCGCGGATGAGCAGCGCAGGATCTGGGCGGTGCAGTTTCATCCCGAGGTGCATCACACGCCGCAAGGAACGGAGCTTCTGCATAACTTCGTCTTCGATATCTGCGGAGCGAAGGCCGACTGGACTCCTGAGCACTTCATCCAGACGACAGTGGAGAAGATCAAGCAGCAGGTCGGTTCTGGGCATGCGATCTGTGGGCTTTCGGGTGGTGTGGATTCGTCCGTCGCAGCCGTGCTGGTGCAGCGCGCCATCGGCGATCGCTTGACGTGCATCTTCGTGAACAACGGCGTTCTGCGCAAGGACGAGTTCACCAAGGTGCAGGCGACGATGCGCGAGAAGCTTGGTCTGAAGGTCGTTGCAGTGGACGCTTCGAAGCGCTTCCTCTCACAGCTTGGCGGCATCACGGATCCTGAGACGAAGCGCAAGATTATCGGACGTGAGTTCATCACGGTCTTCGACGATGAGGCGGCGAAGATTCTTGCGGCGGAGGCTGCGGAC
>JAHFTZ010000178.1 GCA_023265355.1 Terriglobus sp. | reverse complement strand
GACCTTGTTGGGATGTCCACGGTGCACGAGGTGATTGTGGCGCGACACATGGGGATGGAAGTCCTTGGCCTTTCGCTGGTGACGAATATGGCGGCTGGTGTGCTGGATCAGCCGATCGATCACGAAGAGGTGATCGAGACCGGACGCAGGGTGGCCGCGCAGTTCGCTTCTCTGTTGAGCGCGGTCGTGCCGCGACTTGCGGAGCCTGGGGCTGCGCAGTAATGGAACAGTTGACGCTGGGTGGGATCGTTCGGCCGGTTATTGTGGGGATCGCAGGGTGTTCGGGCTCAGGGAAAACGACGCTGGCTCGTGAGCTTGCGCTGGAGCTTGAGGGGACGCTCTTTCCCTTCGACTATTACTATCGGGACCTCGCGCACCTTCCCTTTGAAGAGAGGGCGCACAGCAACTTCGACCATCCGGACTCTCTGGAGAGCGAGTTGCTGCTGGAGCATCTGGAGATGTTGGCTTTGTCCAAGCCGATTGCGCGGCCGATCTATGACTTTGCCACGCATACGCGGGTGGCGGGCAGGACGGAGAGGGTGGAGCCTTCGCAGGTGATCCTGGTGGAAGGCATTCTGGCGCTGCACTACGCAGAGCTGCGCGGACTCTTCGATTTTTCGATCTATGTGGATGCGCCGCACGAGGTCTGCCTGATGAGGCGCATCCATCGCGATGTGCGAGAGCGCGGACGGACAGAGGCGTCCGTGAAGGAGCAGTTCGAGGCGACGGCGCTCCCGATGGCGGAGAAGTACGTTCTACCGTCGCGCGAGTTCGCTACGCTGACGGTACAAGGTACGGATTCGCTGGACTGGTCCGTGGAGCAGGTGCTGAGCCGTTTGCATCAGCGCGGTCTGCGCTAGGCTCTTCTTTATACCCTTGGCGATAGGCCTCACGGTGCATGGCTTCGACGATCTCATGGCAGCGGTGGGCGGCGACCTTGCGGTCATGTGCGAGAACAGGCTGCTGGCTGTAGCGCAGGGTGCAGGAGACGTCGCGAAGCTGCAACATGCCGACCAGGTGCGGGATGACGTTCATCTCGCCCCAGAAGCAGATCCTATTCCGGACGACCCAGTCGCTCTTGGGAGACGGAGGTAGGTTGTACGAAAGATGCGCTGGCCAAATAGGCACGGCGGCTTCGATGAGCGGTTGAAAGAGAGGCGAGCGGAAGGGCAGAACTTCTGTGCTATCGCCGCTTGTGCCTTCGGGGAAGAAGAGGAGAAAGACACCGGAGCGGACCGCTTCGGCCATCTGTTCGGTTGCTGCGGCGGCTGAGCTTGAGCGCTTGCGTTCGACGTAGATGGTGCCGGCTCCGCCGGTGATGGTCCCGACGAGGGGCCAGCGGCGTACCTCGGATTTCGCGACCATGACGGTGGGTCGCTGGGCGCCGAGGACGAGGACATCCAGGTAGGTAAGGTGATTGCAGACCATCGCTCCGCTGGCGGGCGCGGTGCCATAAACGTCGAGTTTGAGCCCGACGTAGTGCAGAAAACGGATGCTCCACTTCTGCATCCAGGCCGCGCGCTGGGCGATGGAGCGAGGCCTGCGGAGCAGAAGGTCGAGAATCACGAGGCAGAGCAGGAACACAAAGCCGATGGTGCGGAAGTACCCTCGCATGGCGTCCTAGAGGAAGCGGCGCGCAATGCGCGGGTTGAGCGTTTCGAGATCGATCATGGTGAGCAGATCGATGGTGCCGAAGGCGCGATCGATGGCCGGTGCTCCGCAGATCTTCGCGCCGATGGCAAGATAGGCGCGAAGAAGCTTGGGGGGAGGAACAGCGACGACCTCGCCCACCGGGGCAGGCAGGGCGTAGGCGGGCGTGGGCGAGGTGATCAGGCTGTTTTCGACCATGTAGCCCTGCAGGCCAAGGAAGACGCCTGCGCCTTCGTTGGCGTCCTGCGTCGTGATGGAGCAGCAGCCGACGAGGTAACGTCCGCCGCGTGCGAGGGCATAGCGCATGATGCCGCGCCAGAGGAGGTTGAGAACCTCCGCCGAGCGATGCTCTTTGAGGATGCAGGCGCGCCCGAGTTCGATCACAGAGCTGCGGAGATGCTCGTAGGGTGCGAAGCAGAACTCTTGCTCGGAGTAGTAGCCGAGGTGGCGACCGGCGTTCAGTCCGGTCTGCAGGCGATAGGTCCCTACGACGCTACCCGTGGCCTTCTCTTCCACGATGAGTTGATCGCAGACGGGATCGTACGCGTCGGTGTCGAGCCCGGTAGTAAACGCTGACTCCAGGCCTTCGTGCATTTCCAGATTGAAAACGAGGAAGCGAAGCCTGTAGGCGGCCAGACGGTCTTCCTCCGTCTGTGCCAGGCGGGCCTGATAGGGGCCGAATTCAGCCAGAATCTTCTGGGGTTCTGGCTGGAATTGAGGGTTTTCCCCGATGGAGAGTGGGGAATAAAGCGGCAGAGCGACGGTGGAGCGTGGTTCCGTCAGCAGAGAAGCCATGTGCCTCCAGGCAGTGTGGAAGAGCTACCTTGCCGCAAATATAACAAGAAAATTCCATTTGTAAAGTAATAACGTTAAATAGTTATTTTATTGACTCTCTCTCTGCTCTCATGACGGCGGATGATCTGGCCGTCCCGGATTTCGCGTAAGGTAGACGACGATGCAAGTGAAGCTGGAAGAGGACAGGTCGTGGATCTGGCGGAAGATCTTTCTTCCCGTGTTGGGACTTCTGCGCATGGGGGTGACGCCGGAGCGGTTGGCGTGGAGTATCGCGCTCGGCGTCGCGATCGGCATCAATCCTTTGATTGGGAGCACAACGGTGCTCTCTTTGCTGTTGGCCTTTGTCCTGCGGCTCAGCGTTCCGGCGTCGCAGGTGGGAACGCACTCGGCTTACCCGATCCAGCTGCTTCTGTTCTTACCGTTTGTGCATGTTGGGACCGTGCTGTTCGGGACGAAGCCGATCCCGCTCTCGCGCGCGGAGATTGTGCCGCTGGCGCGGCATCCCTGGGAACTGACGAAGATGCTCTGGATGTGGGAGTGGCATGCCCTGGTGGTGTGGGCGGTGGTGGCTGCTGTCTTTACACCGGCGCTGGCGCTTCTGCTGGGGCGCGTCCTGCGGCAGGCGATGCCCAAGACGCTTCCCAGCCAGGCTGATCTTCAGTCGCCCTTATAAGGCGGCTCCGGCGTAGCGCTCTGCTCCCAGGCAAAGACGATCAGATCGCGGAGTTCGGTGGCACCGGCGGCGACGCGCTCCAGGGCGAAGGCTTTGCCTGCGGGTGTGCCTGCGCCGTCGAAGGCGTGTTCCTTATCGAGTTGGTAGACCTTTTCGACGAACGTATGGGTGTGGGTGATGTAGGCCTCGAAGTCGGAGAAGATCTCTTTTTGCGGCACAGGGGCCGGGGGAACGAGCGCGGCGACTTCCTTCTCCGTCAGATTGTGTGCGACAAACTCGCCTTCGAACTTGGCGTGGATCTTGTGATCGTTGGAGTAGCCGTTGGGGTTCTCGCCCTCCCAGCCGTTGTAGCGGTAGGTGGTGTGCAGAGGCTGCGAGCCGTCGGCGACGTAGTGTCCCAGCCAGCCGGCGTAGAAGATCACAAGGGCTTCGGCGGCGCGTGTGCTCTTGTGGTCTTTCTGCAGGGCGCGATAGTTGCGCATGGAAGCCTTCAGGCGTTGCCATATTTCGGTGGTGGCGTACGGCAGAAGGCCGATGCCTTCGGCGCGGATCTTCGGGTTCTTCTGGAGGATGGATTGCGCGTCCACCTGACGCAGGAAGTCGTAGCGCTGACGGATGAGCGGCTTGCCATAGAGCCAGGCGTATTCGAGATCGATGAAGTGTTCGGGTGACTGCGCGACGACGAGCTCGGGCTCGCCCTTGTAGTAGCGCCAGCGATCGGGCTCAGGACCCATGTACTGCATCTGCTCGATGGCCTGCTTGGAGTGGAGGAATTTGGGCATGTCGGCGGGCAGTTTCTCCGCAGCGATCTTGTTGATCATCTCGTGGCCGGTGTGTCCCCAGGCAAAGGCAGTGAGTGGTGTGAGGAGGAGAGCGGCGGCGAGCAGTCTACGCATGGGGCAAGTATAAGGTGTGGAGGTTACGGCCATGTCACTGTGGTGGGTGCTCTGATTTCTGACTTTGTCCTCCCGTAGCGAAGCGGAGGAATCTGCTTAGACGAGGACGGGGATGTTGGCCACGCCGGCGATGCCGAAGACCTTGCGGTAGTGGGCGATGAGCGGTTTGGGACCGGAGGCTTTCAGGTAGTTGTCGGAGAGCTTGACGGCGGGATGGCCTTCGGCGCTCGTGAGTTTGCAGACGAGCGAGATCGGTTCGAGGCCGTCTTCGTTGCGCGGATGGCACTCGCGGAAGTCGTTCGTAAGAAGCGTTCCCCATCCGGCGGAGAAGCGGATGCGGCGCTCCGCTCGCCACTTGCGTTCGTCGGTGAAGTCGGCGGCGTTGCGGAAGTCGCGCGCGGAGACGCCGGGAAGGATGTGGCCGCTGAAGTAGGCATGGAGCGAGAGGATCTCCTGCACATCCAGGCCGTCGGAGGCGATGAGGAGTTTGCTCTTCGGATCTTTGCCGCGCGACTCCAGCCAGGCGATGTACTCGTCTCCGGCGAGGAACGGATCTTTGGAGTCCACGCGCTGGCCGGTCCAGTCGGCCACCCAGGCTGGCGCGTTCTGAAGGAACTGCGTGGTGCCGTAGGTGTCCGGAAGCATGACCTGCAGCGCACCGTCGTAGGTCTGCGCCCAGAGTTCGAGCATTTTGTACTGCGCGGTTTTGAGCTCTTCGTCGGAGGTGGACATCGCCGCCATGGCCATGGGGATCTCGTGCGCGTTGGTGCCGATGGCTTCGAGATCGTGCTTGTAGGCGAGGAAGGTGTTCGAGGTGCCGGAGAAGTTCTTGCCCAGCTCGGCGTGCATGGCTTCGACGGCAAACTCCTGCCAGAGGAAGCTGTGGCGGCGGCGTGTACCGAAGTCTGCGACGGCAAGCGAAGGTACGTCGCGCAGCTTTTCGATCTTGCCCCAGAGACGTGTCTTTGCGTGGGCGTAGAGGATGTCGAGTTCGAACTCGTCCATGGTTTTCAGCGCAGCGCGGGTCTTGAGTTCGTTCAGGATGGAGAGCGCGTAGATCTCCCACATGGTCACGGCGACCCATGGGCCTTCGAAGCTGAGGCGGAACTGGCCGTCTTCTTCGGAGAGCTTGTAGTCCGAGAGGGCAAAGTCGTTTTCGAGCCACTCGAGGAAGGCGGATTCGAAGATGCCGCGCGTGCCGTAGAAGGTGTTGCCCGCGAGCCAGATGAGTTCGGATTTACGGAATCTTAATCTGCGAACGTGCTCGAACTGTGCGATAACTTCTTCGCGGTGGATCATTTCGCAGAGGCGGAACTTCAGGTTGCGATTGTGCAGACCGAAGGAGACCCGCGTGGTGCGGAAGTGCTTCCAGATGAACTGGAGCATGAGCAGTTTGTAAAAGTCGGTGTCCAGGAGCGAGCGCACGATGGGATCGAGCTCCCAGTTGTGGTTGTGCGCGCGGTCTGCGAAGTTGACGATCATCCGGCTCCCGTTTGATTTCTGTCCTGCAACTTCAACTGTATCAACGTGAGATGCAGTGAGGAAAACGAAGGTGCAGAAAAGAGCCAAAACCCGCGTATTTACAGGCGGAAGCGTTATAAACTAAGGGACGACATGCCTACGAAAAATGAACTTCTCAAAGACCCTATCCAGCACATCGACATCAAGCAGCACAACGTTGTCGCGCTGGTCGATGCCATGCAGCACATGGCCTACTCTTCGCGCGATCTCGCACGCGCGGCCACG
>JAHFTZ010000177.1 GCA_023265355.1 Terriglobus sp. | reverse complement strand
AAAGATCGAGGACGACGCCTCGAACCCACAGTATCTCCTTACCGAAAACTATATCGGCTATCGATTTCAACTGTCCTCTTGAAGCTATTTATGGATGCTTCATTTATTGAGTGCAAGATCAAGAGTGCCGAAGGATGAATGACGGATTTGAGGTTTTATGCTAACAACGATTAAATCAGGACGCGGAAAGCGCCTCTTTCTGATGTTCAAGAAACGTTCGGAACGAGGCGCGGAGATCCAGGAGAAGGAGAACCCCTGGTCGAAGTTGGCTCTTTTCCTTTTGTTTCTGTTCTCCACGATCGCCATCTCGGGAACATTGTTTGCATTCTTTAGGAACCACCTGTAGCAAGCATTGTGTTGGTGCTCGCTCACATCTCCAGTTTGTCAAGACGGCCCAGTGGCTTGTTCATCCACACTCGCGGTGCTATCACAGAAGCGGTGAGTCGGAGATGACGATTGGCGCAATTTCTAATTTTTGGTTATGAAGACCGCCCTCCAAAACTGCCAATCGGAACCTGTTGCGCGAAAGAAATGCACCCATTGAAGGGCGCATAAAGCGCGCCTGCACACTTGGCGGGATCTCGTTTATAGAATGGTTAAGCACAACATCGACGAACCATCAGGAGAGCAGGCACATCATGGAAACAGATCGTCAATCCATACAGAAGACAACGTCGAAGGCTTCGGCGGCATGGGCAGAACTTGCCGTTCATGCCGAAGCTATCAAGAAAACGCATCTACGCGAGCTTTTCGCGAGTGATGCTGCGCGCGGTGAGCGCATGACGCTTGAGGCAGAAGGCCTGTATCTCGATTACTCCAAGAATCGGATTACCGATGAAACGCTTCAGCTCCTTTTCAAACTTGCGGAGTCCTCGGGCCTGAAGGAAAGAATCGAGGCCATGTTTCATGGCGAAAAGATCAATGTGACGGAGCAACGTGCCGTCCTCCATGTAGCGTTGAGAGCGCCGGTCGATTCTTCGATCGTTGTCGATGGGAAGGATGTTGTTCCGGCCGTTCACGAAGTGCTGAGTTCAATGGCGGCGTTCTGCGACAGAGTACGCAACGGCGAGTGGAAGGGTCATACTGGCAAGCCGATCCGCCACATCGTAAATATCGGGATCGGTGGTTCCGATCTTGGGCCTGTTATGGCGTACGAGGCGCTCCGTCACTACAGCACGCGCGGCCTAACCTTCACGTTTGTCTCAAACGTGGATGGCACGGACTTTGCCGAAGCTGTACAGAGCCTCTCCGCGGAAGAGACGCTGTTCATCATCTCTTCCAAGACCTTCACAACACTGGAGACGATGACCAATGCGGGCAGCGCACGTGCGTGGTCCGTGGCTGGTTTGGCAGGAGACGAAAAGTCTGTAGCAAAGCACTTTGTCGCAGTGTCGACAAATGCAGCGGAAGTGTCGAAGTTTGGTATCGACACGGCCAACATGTTCGGATTCTGGGACTGGGTTGGAGGCCGCTACTCCATGGATTCGGCCATCGGTCTTTCCACGATGCTGGCCATTGGACCGGACAAATTTCGCGAGTTGCTTAGTGGATTTCACGCGATGGACGAGCACTTCCGCTCCGCCCCGTTTGAAGCCAATCTCCCTGTCCTGATGGGTCTTCTTGCGGTCTGGTACACCAACTTCCTCGATGCGGAGACCGCTGCCATCCTTCCGTACGAACAATATCTGAAGCGCTTTCCTGCCTATCTGCAACAGCTCACGATGGAGAGCAACGGCAAGCATGTCACCCTGGACGGCGAGACGGTTACGTACAAAACAGGAGCCATTTACTGGGGAGAGCCTGGAACGAACGGGCAGCACTCCTTTTACCAGTTGATCCACCAGGGAACGCACCTGATCCCGTGCGACTTCATCGCATTCGCCAAATCGCTCAACCCCCTCGGTCGGCATCACGATATTCTTCTGGCGAATATGATCGCGCAAACCGAGGCTCTGGCCTTCGGTAAGACTGCTGCCGAAGTGGAGGCAGAGGGAACGCCTGCCCGTCTTGTTCCTCACAAAGTCTTCGAAGGGAATCGTCCGTCCAACACGATTCTGGGAGAGGAGCTTACCCCGGAGGCATTGGGCAAGCTCGTGGCTCTCTATGAGCATTCTGTGTTTACGCAGGGAGCTATCTGGAAGATCGATTCCTTCGACCAGTGGGGAGTAGAACTCGGCAAGGTGCTGGCCCAGCGGATTATCCCGGAACTGGAAAATGCTGCAGAACCGGCCCTGAAGCACGACAGTTCGACCAATGCTCTGATTCGGCGGGTTCGTAAGCTGAAGTAATAGCAGCGGCTCACTCGCCGCTGTTAGTGGCGAGTGAGCCTGCTTGATTTCCGAAACGATCCAGATATAAACGAGAACGGCTGAACAGGGGAGTTGTAATGTCAAATACGCATGCGGATGCGCTCGTCTTTTTTGGTGCGACAGGGGATCTGGCCTACAAAAAAATCTTTCCTTCCCTCCAGGCGATGATCCGGCGCGGGAAGCTGGACGTTCCCGTCATAGGCGTCGCCAAGGCAGGATGGAACCTTGAACAATTCCGGGCCCGGGCAAAAGACAGCGTCGAGAAACATGGTGGTCTGGACGCCGAGGCCTTTGCGAAGCTGATCAGTCTGCTCCGCTATGTGGACGGCGACTACCAATCTCCAGAGACTTTTCAGGCCATACGCAAAGAACTTGGCGAAGCGAAGCGGCCTGCCCACTACCTGGCCATTCCGCCGATTCTCTTTGAAACAGTGGTCAAGCAACTAGCGCAATCGCACTGCGGTGAGGGCGCGCGCGTTATCGTCGAAAAACCCTTCGGCCACGATCTTGCGTCGGCCCAGGAGTTGAACAAGGTTTTGCTCAGCGTCTTCGACGAAAGCAATATCTTCCGCATCGATCACTACCTGGGAAAACGTCCGGTGAACAACCTCCTCGCCTTCCGTTTCGCGAATGCCTTTGTCGAGTCCTTCTGGAATCGCAACTACATTGAAAGCGTGCAGATCACCATGGCCGAAGACTTTGGAGTTCAGGGGCGCGGAGTTTTTTACGATCAGACGGGAGCCATCCGCGATGTAGTGCAGAACCACCTGTTCCAGGTGTTATCGAACCTGGCCATGGAGCCTCCCGTTCGGCTGGACAGTGACAGCATCCGCAATGAAAAGGTCAAAGTGTTGCAGGCCGTAGCTCCGATCTCCTCGGGGGATCTGGTTCGTGGCCAATTCCGTGGATACCTAGAAGAGCAAGGTGTCGCGAAGGACTCACAGACCGAAACCTTTGCCGCGCTCCGGATCGAGATCAATTCCTGGCGCTGGAAGGGTGTTCCTTTCTACATCCGTGCTGGCAAGCACATGCCCGTGACCTCCACTGAAGTGGTCGTTCGATTTAATCAACCACCTTCGGTTTTGGCGGACGGCACGGCTATTGAAAATCACCTCCGTTTTCGCATCAGTCCTGAAGTCACCATTGCGATGGGAATGATGTCCTTGGCACCGGATGCGGAAGGCCTGGTTTTGCAGCCAACCGAGATGATCGCCAGCCGTTCGCCGCATGCGGACGAAATGGATGCGTACGAACGCGTGCTCGGAGCAGCCATGGCTGGAGACAGTTCGTTCTTCGCTCGTCAGGACTATGTGGAAGAGGCATGGCGCATCATCGAACCTGTCCTGAAGGAGGGCACCCCGGTGTATGCCTACGAGCCCGGAACCTGGGGTCCGAATGAGATGGCCCGAGTCACTCCACCGGCAGGTTGGAGCGATCCGAAAGCCCACGAAAAGCCGGTCTAGGGTTTTCCAGGCAGGTTCAGGTCCGCCGTTCCCATGCGCCCTGTCTGGCTGATACGCACTACGAATCGAACTCTTACAGCCTTTGGGTTGTGTTCGATCTTCGCCGGTAATTGAGTCCCGACCTCAATCCGGCCTGTCGGAGGAACGCCGTCCGGCGCCGTAATCTTCACTGCATTCGCTGAACGCTTTAGCTCCTTGCCCTTCTTGTCGAAGGTCGAGACCAGAAGGACCAGGTCAGCGTGACGCTTCTCCGTGTCTGTTGCAAACGTCCATACGAGGCCCTTTGCTTCGACTCGCACAATAAAGCTGTCCGGATCGGTCGGGGAGGGAAGCACGCTGATCGGCACTGCATCGTAGACCATGGTACTGTCGGCGGCGGAGAGCAGGTCAAAGGCGAGACGTCGCGACGGGTTCTGCGGGTTCGCCGGGGCTGGGCCGCCCTGCAGGTAGTATCCCTCCCGCGTGGTGGCAACCAGGCCCGGACGGTCGAGCGTGATCTTGATCTTGCGAAACTTCTGCGGGTCGAGCGAGGTATTCCCCGGACGATACGTCAGCGTATAGAAGCTCTCGCCGTCGCGCACGGTCGTGCCAATCTCTGCGTCGACATCGTTGCGGCCATAGAGCGCCTTACCGCCTGTGGCGGTCGCCAGCTTGGCAAATTGATAATTGCCGCCGAATGGATCGTTGAACTCGGCTGCTCGACCGTAGGTATTATTCACCTGTAGACCTGCCGGATCGATCGTGTATAGCGTGATGCGGGCGTCCCTCAGCATATTTACGCACTGCTGCACCATGGAGTTCACGCGGTTCTGCGCGTCGATCGGCGCGTTCGTAAAGTTGAACGGAGGGAACCCACGTCCGATCCAGATCATGTTCTTGTGGCCGGGATGGCCCTGCGTCGCCTCGGCCACGCGCATCAGTGTGCTGAAGGCCGTGCCATAACGTTCGGCAATCCATGCGAACTGATGCGTCTGCCACGGATAGGCAACGAAGTGATGATCGAGCGAGTCGATCAGGTCCTGCTTGTTCTGCGTATAGTCATGGACGACCGCGAACTTCTCCAGGCTCACCGACAGAAGCATCGTCGGCGTAGTCAGTTTGTCCGGCTGTTTCTCGAGAAATTTCTTGAGCGAGTACCGCGCGAAGGCCATGTCTTCGAAGCGCGTATTGAACTCGTCGAGAAGGATGATGTTCACCGGTGCACGCGGAGCCGTCTTATCCAGGTCCTGGGTCGAGTTGATGGCCTCGGCGGCAGCATCTGGCAGATGCGAACCCGTCTCCTCGAAGTTGAGGATATTCTGGTCCTCCTTCGCTTCGGTGACGTGGAAATCACTCCGCTTCAGGTCTTTGACAAGATTTCCTTTGGCATCTTGAACCACTACATCGAGCACGACCAGAGACGCATAGCGCCGGATGGTGTAGAGACCAGAGGCGTCCGGCTGCAGCGTTGTGCCTCCCTGATTTGGAGACTGCGCCTGCGACTGGGCTGGTGTAGCCGGAGCCGTAGTCTTTGTCAGAGAGGAAGGCTGTTGCGCCAGAAGGTCGATGCTCGCCGCAAGGAGAGCCAGAAGAACGGGGTAAAGTTTCATGGCGCCTCGTGTGGAAGACTCAGGTTGTGTCCACGCGGGTAAGACTGCGCGACGGAACGGTGCGAGGTCGGGATCGCGGCCCGTAGAAAATGCCGCAAACTCATCCATGGCGAAAGCCTACGACAATGAATCACGAAATATCCAGAACAAAAAAAACGCAGCACCTAAGAACGGCAAGCTTGCCGATCCCATTAGCGTGAATCGGGTACTTTCAAATCCGTCGGCATCCGGGAGGCCGAATCTTTTAGCTCGCAAGGGGCAAAGTGAAACTGAAGCAACTGCCTTTTCCTAGTTTGCTTTCCACCCAGATTGTGCCGCCGTGCTGTTCCACAATATTGCGGGCAATCGCTAGACCCAAACCGGTCCCGTGGGTTCCGATGGCACGTGCCTGATCCACACGATAAAAGCGCTCGAAGACGCGTTCCAGATGTTCGGAAGCGATTCCGGGGCCGTTGTCC
>JAHFTZ010000176.1 GCA_023265355.1 Terriglobus sp. | reverse complement strand
CGGACAGCTCTGGTGCTCCACCAACGAGCGCGACCGCCTGGGCAATCACCTCGTGCCCGACTACATCACGCACGTCGAAGAGGGCGGCTTCTACGGCTGGCCGTGGTATTACATGGGCCAACAACAGGATCCGCGCCATGCTGGCAAGCATCCCGAACTGAAGGCGAAGGTCATTACCCCAGACATCCTGGTGCAGCCCCATATGGCTTCCCTGGAGATGCTCTTCTACAACGGCAGCATG
This sequence comes from Terriglobus sp., assembly GCA_023265355.1. GTDB lineage: Bacteria > Acidobacteriota > Terriglobia > Terriglobales > Acidobacteriaceae > Terriglobus. The sequence continues at coordinate 5,590 of JAHFTZ010000176.1, read as the reverse complement.
TTCCCTTCGAGCTACACGGGAGACATCTTCGCCGCAGAACACGGTAGCTGGAATCGCAAGAACCGCGCCGGGTACGAGGTCGTTCGCGGCATCGTGAAGAACGGCAAAGCCACCGGAGAGTATGAAGATTTCCTGACGGGCTTCGTCACGCCGGATGGACAGGTCTGGGGACGTCCTGTTGGCGTCACGGTCGCGAAAGATGGTTCGCTTCTTGTGGTGGAAGATGGGGCCAAGACGATCTGGCGTGTGAGCTATACGGGTAAGAAGTAACAACTAAATCATTGCAAGAGATGGAGCGGTGAGACATCCTGTGAAGGATGAAACTCACCGCTTTTCTCTGCGTATTGCTATTTCTAGCTTCGACCCTCATGGCTCAAAAGGGCCAAACTTCCTCGGATGAGGCTCTGCTATCTCGCATGAAGGCTGCGTACGATCTTCCAGCACAACTAGGGCTCATGGGTTTCACCTAAGGTGCGCACACGGGTGTGGAAAGGGCCCGTTCCTCGCTAAACGGATAGCGAAGTGTCAGGCCGAGCAGCACAAGCAGCACGATTGTTTTGAACTGGCCGGACGCCCAATCTCCACCAAATTTGATGGAGACCTCCGGCGAGAGTACGAATGCCATGGCGATCATGATGGGAAGCATGCCAGGTATTTTCTGTCCCCGAACTGCGGCAGAGACGCACAGCAGGCTAAGCCAGACCATCGGGATATAGAGCATGGTGAGCGTGTAATCGTAGGACTTTGGCGGTAGCGGTACTGCGGAGAGAAGAATGAACCATACCTGATTCAGGCGGGGCATCTTCCAGACCCTAGCAAAGAAGATGATGGTCATCACGATTGCAAGAATGGGCATGTAGACGTGCGAGAGCGGAAGCATCCACTCCGGATGCGCGGTTGTGAGGACCCGGATCAAACTCACGAGAGAGTGGTCAAAGGTGAGGAAGTTACGATCCACTGCTCCCGGATAAAAGCCAAGCTCGGTGAAGCTCTTCATCCCTTCAATGGTGTTGTGAAGGGCGATCGGAATCGTTGGGCCGATGTAGGCAAGGCTGAAGATCGTGACCGCCATGAAGGTAAGCACTCCGGCGGCCATCGCTCGATACTTGCGTGGCGCGAGGTAAAGCGCCAGAAGCAGGACCGGATAAATCTTGAAGGATCCCACCAAGCCAATCAGAATGGCTGCGGTCCATAGATAGTTCCGAAAGTAAGCCCACACTGCGACCGCAGTCATCATCCAGAGGATCGATTCGATATTTCCCTGGTGGACGCTAAAGAAGATGGGCCAGGACAAAAGTAGCGCGCCGAGTACAAGCGCGCAGGAACTCGCAAGATTGAGATCTCTGCGGCAAAGTGCGGAGATTGTTTTGAAGGCGAGAACTAAAAGACCCACAAGCACGCTGCCACAATAGATCAGATCGCCGACGAGTGCAGCGTGGCGTACATGCTGCGTCTTGTTCCAACCGAGGATGGCTTTGTAAAGGAAGAAGCATGGGGCGGGATAAATCCAACGGTAATCACCCGTGAAAAACGCTGGCGTATGAACCAGATTAAGCCGTCCATTTAGAAAGTTAAGGTCGTAAAACAAAGCTGAGAAATAAACGGGGGGTAATCCATGATCGGCTTCATGATTCAGCCTGACATGGATCGCAACAAAGACGGCCGAGATCAGCCAAATAGCGATGCTTGTGAAGAGAAAGAGTTTTAACTCGACAGGTAAAGATATTGGCTTGCTCTGCCGGAAGCCATTTCTATTCATGAGATCCATCTCTTCTTTTCGCTGAATGATGCTTTACCTGGGATGAATGAATTGTAGAAGACGGGCTTTCCAAGCCTACTTACTTGAGACGAGTTGGGCAAACAATCTCTCCAGCACGCCGCCCGTTTCTGAGCAAACGCCGGTGTGGGCTGCTGACGTTTGAATCACCGTGCTTCGTGGAGAGATGAGCCAGTGGAAGCGTTCGCGTTGGGAGAGCTTCGCGATTGGTCCGGCGGAAAGATCTCCTTCGCAGATACGTACGACGGCTTCTGCGTGTTGCCGCACCATGGCGATGTCGAGGGAGGGCCAGAGGGCGCGGAGGCGTTGTTCGTCTACGTGTACTTTGGCGGCGAGGTAGCGCTTCTCCAGGCAGAAGACGATGACGCCGATGTTCACGAACTCCTGTCGCTCCACGCGCGGAACGACGCGGAGGACGGCGTAGTCAAACGAGGCGTTGGTGGGCACGGCTCGCCTCCTCTTCAAAGATCGCGGACGCGGACAGTCGGCGCATCAGGTAATCGAGGTACGCTTCGCGTCGCATGGCCGCAGAGGCCGCGGGTGTTTCAAGCCACGCGTCGGGGACCATCGCAAGAATCTCCTGCAACAGATCTGCTGTGAGGATGCTCTTCGCCCTGACTCCGGCGGCTGCGATCTCGCTCGCCCAGGGGAGCAGGACGTGGTTCTGGCTTGCTGCAAACGGAGAGGCGATCTTCTCCTCGGCGGTCTCCCAGTTGTGATGGAAGAAGAGCGCAGCGCCATGGTCGATGAAGTAGATCTGTTTGTGCCACATCAGCAGGTTGGCGTTGCGCGCGGTGCGGTCCACGTTCTGGACGAAGGCGTCGAACCAGACGGCCATCGAGGCGATGTCTGCGGAGGCCACATCGCCCGCGGCGGGGTCGAACATCGTCGATCCGGGGAGATAGTCGAGCGCTAGGTTCAGGCCGACGCTGGCCTTTAGGAGATGACGGATCTCGGCATCGGGATCGCTGCGGCCGAGGACGGCATCGACTTCCACAAAGACCAGCTCTGGTACGCGGAGGCCGAGGGCGCGGCCAATCTCACCGGCGACCAGCTCCGCGACGAGCGCCAGCGAGCCCTGTCCTGCGCCGCGAAACTTCACGACGTAGAGGCCGAGATCGTCCGCCTCCACAATGGCAGGCAGAGAACCGCCTTCGCGGAGGGCCAGAACGTAACGCGTTGCTGCAACGGAACGGAGCATGAGCTTCCAGTGTATGGCTTCGATGCTTCAAGGCAAGCTTCAGGCAAAGAGCCGTTGTTGTGCGGCTGCTGGTTCGCGCTGCGCGGGCTTCTTCGTGTCGCCGACGTCGCGTGTCAGCAGGGTATCGCTGCTGCGTTCGTTGAGATGGTACTTGCGGCAGGACGCGGCTACGAGGGTGCGCAGGCGTTCGCGGTAAGGACCCGCAGCGAAGTCCATGGTGCGGAAGCGTTCGGCGTACTCGTTCTGCAGGGCGGGGAAGTGCTCCTTCACGAAGTCGAAGTACGTCGGGCGCGAGCAGCTTTTGAGAAAGAGAGGCTGCGCGGCGAAGAAGCTCGCGCCGGCCTCCGCGCTCCACTTCGCCATGGCGTCGATGGCTTCGGGAGTGTCGGTGATGCCGGGCAGAAGCGGCGAGTTCAACACGCCGATGCGGATGCCCGCCTCGCGCAGGCGCTGCACTGTGCGCATGCGCAGATCGGGACGCGGAGCGCGCGGTTCCAGCTTGCGCGCGAGATCTGCATCTGGAGTGGTGATCGTCAGATGCACCACGAGTGTGCTCCTGGTGTTGATCTCGCGCAGCAGGTCGAGGTCGCGCTCGATCAGCGTGGATTTTGTGACGACTCCCAGTTGCAGACCGGAGCGCTTCGCCATGACCTCCAGCAGAGACCGCGTGACGAGCTCCCTGCGCTCGATGGGCTGCCAGGGGTCCGTCGCTGTCCCCAGGGCGATCTCCTCGTGGATCGTTCCGCTCTTCTCTTTGCGGCGCAGCTCCTGCTCCAGCAGCCACGCCGCGTTCTGCTTGATGAAGATCTTGCGTTCGAAGGCTTCGGGGTCGCGCAGCTCCATGAACTCGTGCGTGTAGCGGGCGTAGCAGTAGCGGCAGCCGAACTCGCACCCACGATAGGGATTGATGCTCCAGACCATCCACTTCAGCCGCTTCGAGACCGATCTGTTCAGGATGGACTTCACGCCGAGGGAACGGAACTCGACATCGTGGCCAGCATCGAGCCAGTCGCTCTCGGCGGCCATCTTCGCAATGGCTACGGGAGCCTGCCCCAGAATCGGAAAGAGTGCGTCGCTCATATTCGCCTTTTCTTCGCTTACCCGATCCAGCCTATTCCTGGCGTAGGTTGGTGTCAAAGAAAAGATTGGGTTCTAGCGCGCTACTGGATGGATCTCGATCAACTGCTTTGCGGCGCGGACGCCGGATCGTAACGCTCCGTGCACCGTTCCCCAGTGGCCGGTGATGTCGGTGTGCTCTCCGGCAAAGAAGAGGGTGCCCTCAACAGGATGGGTCATGCGTTCGGAGGCGTCCGCACCTCCCGCCGCGACGTAACTGTAGGCGCCTTGGGCGAAGGGGTCGTTAGTCCAGTCGTGCGTTGCGTAGCTAAGAAGCTCCTGCTGGACGGCTTGGGCAGGAACGCCGAGGGCGTGTGCGAGATCGCGCACGGCGACCTCGGCGATCTGGCCCGCATCCATGGCGGCGAAAGCTGTTGCAGCAGGGCCCCCCGCCCAGGCCGTCACGACAGGGTCGAGCGAGGGAAAGGGAGTCCAGAAGACCTGAAAGGCACGGTCTCTGGGGTCGCTCCGCTTCTCAGGAAAGAGGAAAGAGAGTTTCTCCAAGGTGTGAAACCTCGCGTGCTCTATCTCAGCCCAGAAGCGCGTGCGGAAGACCAGTGAGATGCGGCAGACATCGCCCATGCGCATGCGCTCTGCCTCCTGGAGAAACTCAGCGGGCTCGGGACCGAAGGCGACGGACTTCTTCTGTAGAACGCCAAGCGGAAGCGTCACAACGGCGGCTTGCCCGGTGAACTCTCTGCCGTTACTTGTGTGTATCGTGACCGCGCCGCGCGACCACGCAATGCGGTCCACGATGAGGCCGAATTTGATCTTGCCACCGATCTCGATGAGCTTCGCCGCCATGGCTTCGGCAAGACGCGAGTAACCGCCGCGCACATGAAAGAGGCGGTCGCCTTCGCTGGCATCTTCGGCGCGCTGTTGGAGAGCCAGCGAACGGATGCCGATCACGCGATGGTCGGCCGCGTTGAAGCCTTCCACGTATCCGATGGCGCCTGCTGCATCTTCGCGATTCAGGCCTTCCTGCGCGAGATATTCGGCGAAGGTCATGTCGAGGTGCGGATGCATCTCGCTCCACTCCGTCATCTTTTCCAGAAGATCCAGAGGCGATTCGTCTTCCGCGTCTCCCTCCTGTTGTGCGTGTAGATCGCCGTCGCCACCGTAGACAAGGTCTTCGCCGTCGAGTTCATAGTGCTCCAGGTTTTCTTCACGCAGCCAGGTGAAGGTGTCCTGTACCAGGCCGTGAATGAACTCCGCGCCCGTCTCCACGACGACGCCCCCAGCTTCCACCGAATGGATGCGTCCGCCTACGCGGTGTCTCGCCTCCAAAACCGTGACGGCATAGCCTGCCTCTGCCAGATGGACTGCTGCGGAGAGCCCTGCGACACCCGCGCCGACGATGATGATCTCGTTCATGAGGGATTGGACGCCAGAAGATCGCGAAGAAGATTGATGGCTTCGGCTTTCGTCGCAATCCGTCCCTCCAGTTGCGCGTCTTCGATCTGCTCCAACAGAAGCTTGAAGCGCGGTCCGGGTTT
>JAHFTZ010000175.1 GCA_023265355.1 Terriglobus sp. | reverse complement strand
CCTGGCGCGGCGAGTTTCAACTCTGGGAATACGACGATCCTGAAAAGGATACCGCGTTCGAAACGATCTGGGACACGTTCGCAACGCGTCTCAATCTTGCCGGCATGCTGTATCGCGTGGACATCTTGGCCGGACTCAGCACGTACGCGGTGCTGTTGATTGGTGTTGCGGGCGAGGGCGGGCAGGATTTGTCGCTGGAACTTCCAAAAGGCCGGGGACCGCAGGATGTGCTGTTTGTCACACCATTTTCTGGTGGGGGCGGACCTGGCATTCGTATCGATGCGTCGACCGGGCCAGACTTCGTCGACGCCACGATACAAACCTACGTCACCGACGCAACGAATCCACGTTTTGGTCTCCCTGAGACCTACTCACTTCGTCGGCTGGATATATCGTCGCCTCAGCTTTCTAAGCCCGTCCATTGGTCTCGTGTAATTCACATCGCCGAGGGGTTACTGGACAACGAGTCGTATGGCCAGCCGACGCTCGAAGCTGTGTGGAACTTGCTCGACGATCTGGATAAGGTCACGGGTGGTGGTGCTGAGTCCGTTTGGCTGCGCGCCAATCAAGGACTGCACCTCGACATCGACAAGGACATGACGCTGTCAGCTGAAGAAAAGACAGCGCTTAAGACGCAGGCCGATGAGTATCAGCATCAGATCCGTCGCATGCTCCGCACGCGCGGCGTGAAGGTTGAAGCACTTGGCTCTGACGTTGCGAACTTCTCGAACCAGGCTGATGCGATCCTCACACAGATCGCTGGCACGAAAGGGATTCCCAAGCGGATCCTGACGGGCTCGGAGATGGGCGAACTCGCGTCGAGTCAGGATCGCGACAACTGGAAGGATCAGATCCACGGTCGTCGTACTGGATACGCTGGTCCATCGATCATTCGGAAGCTCGTCGATCATTTGATCGCGTATGGCTATCTGCCGAAGCCAGTGCAGTACGTCGTGCATTGGCCCGATATCGAAACGTCAACCGAAGAGGAACGTTCTGCTGGTGCGAAAGCGTGGGCCGAGGTTAACAAGACGCAAGGCGCCGTCGTGTTCGATGAAGAGGAGATCCGCCAGAAATGGTATAGCATGGCGCCACGTGAAGTGAAGCCTGACGAGACGGAGTTCTTGTCGCCGGCCGACGGTGCGATGAAGTGGGCGAACGTTAACAAGGAGATGGGTGTTACCGTCTTCACAGATGACGAGATCCGCGAACACTGGTATGGACTTGCGCCGTTGACGCCTGAACAGAAGCAGCCTGTCTCCGCGCCAATTCGCGAGACGGCGAACATCAATCCTGCTGAGGGACTTCCTCGCGCAGCTGAGTTCTCAGCGCTCGCTCGTACGCTCGAGGATGCTATCGACGCGGGTGATGTTAAAGCAGTCCGCAGTATCTTGTGGCCCGAGGCTCCCGTTGACTGAGCGAGCGGCCGTTATGTCGTCGAAATCGCTTGCCGGCGTACTGGCAGCGATTGTCATGGCTCGACGTGGCCTGTCAGCCGAGCATCCTGTCCTTACTGCTGCAGATACTAACCTCTCGACGATGACAGCTGCTGTCCAACATGCGTTTATGAAAGGCCGTAAGGCTCTCGGCCCGGCGAACGCCGGTGCCTCGAAGCGTGCTGCAGCCGCTATCCGATCGGCATTGCTTGAAGTCATGCCAGCCGTGCTCATGAAGATGTTGAAGGCGGGTGGCAATGCTGGTCTGTCGGTGCTCGGGAAGAAGCTTCGCGCTGCTCAAGACGTGCGTGCTGCTGGCGGACCAGGAAGCGGTAACTTCGGTCATGGCGGCCGTCCAGGCGAGGTCGGTGGAAGTTCTACTGCGTCAACACCAGATACCGGGGAACTTGTAATTGCAAAAGAACTTGGGCTCCCTTTGACTTACCACGGTTCAGATAGTAAGGAATCGTTGCAGAGGGTATCTGTAGATAATCCGCTTTCTAAGACAACGCAAGTGACATTCGAGCAGGCAAAGCGGCTGCCGATCATGGTCATGGGGTCTTCTAAAGATGTGGCCATTGCGGATTTGAAATCTACGCAAGACTATATCCAGCCTAGTGCTGTCAAGAACTATCGTGATGGGTTTTATATGAAGGCGCAGCCAATAGTGGCGACCATCCACGGCGAGGAAGTCTTGCTGAATGGAAACCACAATGTGCTTGCAGAAAAGCTGAGTGGAAAGACAACGATCACAGTCCAGCATTTGGGGGATTTTTCGCAGTACGCCGACTACATCAAGAAGGTTGATGCGAAAGACGTGCGTACACTCGCTTTCGATCCTAACGAGCCTCGCGATGAAAAGGGGCAGTGGACAGAGGGTAGTAGCAGTAACAGAGGCAGCGAAAAAGATGGAAAGTGGATCACTCATGGAATCTCTAGTGGCTATGTGACGAAGCCGAAGGCTGGATACATCTTGAATGAGGAGGCGCTTAAGACATCAGATGGCGCTGAGCAAGAGTTTCATCGCGCCATCGAGAAGCAGTATCCGCAAGGGCTTGTAGTGTTTCACGAGTCGCCTGTCGAGAATGCATCTTCATTAAAGCGGCAAGGGCTGCCTGATGATTCGTTTGCTACGATCGGGCATCCATCGGATTTCATCACAAGTCATGACAAGGCTGTAGTGGAAGCTAATCTGACACCTGATCAGAGCCGTAAGGTTTCGCCTGACATGCGTTATGATCCGGAAAACCCTTATGCAGATCTACTTCGTCAGCATAGTGGTGTCTATGGCGCGGACATCTCACTGAACCAGCGCTTGCGGCGAGATGAGATAACTGTTTCTGTAAAGAAAGCAGGGAAGCTTGCACTACTGGCTTCTCAAGATATTCGTACGCTCGCCGGTCCATTTAAGATGCAATTCAACGTCGCCGATCCCCGCGCTAGCGAATGGGTGCGCAAGCACGCGGCGGAACTCGCTGATCAAGTGTCGCAGACGACTGCTGACGCGATCGAGCGCGTCGCGGAAGCGTTGGACTTTGATCCTGAAACAGATCGTGGCGAGCTTGAAGACGCAATCGGTGACGATGCTCGCGCGGAGATGATCGCGCGTACGGAAACGCTGTATGCCGCAAATGAAGGGCAACGTCAAGGGTGGGATCAGGCGGTCGACGAGGGTTTGTTGACAGGCGATGAGAAGCGCGTCTGGATCGCAACGTCGGGAGCCTGCGATATCTGTGATGAACTCGATGGTGAGACGACAGACTTGGATGGCGAGTATCCCGATCCAGGCGGCGATGGACCGCCACAGCATCCGAATTGCCTGCTACCCGGAAATACCATTTCTGGTCGTATTATTGCGGGAATGCGTTCACGCTATAAGGGTCCGGCCTTTGAGATCAAGACTTCGAACGGTAATCTGCTCCGCCTCACCGGACAGCACCCTGTACTGACCGCGCAAGGTTGGGTCCAAGCTGCAACGCTGCGCGAGGGTTGTAAGCTCTTGTGTCAAGTGGAGGGTATCAAAGATTTTGGGGGCGTAAATGATTACCAGCGCCCATCCTTGGTCGAGAATGTATTCGAGACGCTGCGGGTGCATGGATCTACCCCCATTGATATAGGCCGTTTGGATCTCCACGGCGATGCCAGGTGGGTTGATGGCAAGGTCGACGTTGTAGGGGCCTATAGGCCACAACGGCTGAACGCAGAGATTAGCAGCACTGAGCGCATCGGTGAGGTCGGCTTCCCATTTGCCACGATGGTTGAGGCGGGCATAGTTAGTACGCGCGCGCTTGATTCTTCGTTCGAGAGGATCAATAGCCCCCCGTCTACCTTTCCAAGCCCCTTGCATTTGGCGGACGATCAAACTGCGGTCTTGTTTGAGCCGTTGCCATTTCAGGTACTCCTGCTTGGATTGGCTTCTGAGTTGAACGTGGTACTTCCTGAATTGGCGCGTCAAGACGCCTCGGCCAATGCCGCTTTCATTTTGGAGTTGCAAGAGCGAAGTGCCGGCTTCATAGCGTTTGATGAGGTCGTCGATGTTCGGGAGTTCGATTTTTCGGGACATGTATATGACCTTCAGGCAGACGTCGGCTGGATTATAGCACAAAACATTGTCATTAGCAATTGCCGGTGTACCGAGGGCTTAACAGTATGACCAATTCTCGCCAGCTTCATCTGCTTGGCGCGACCGGTGACGTGCGCGTCGAATCCTATCAAGGGCGCCAGCATCTCGTCGTACCTGTCGTCGCGCTGATGGAAGGCGTCATTCATGCGGTGAACGCCGACGTTCCTGAGTATGTGCCCTTCGACATGCTGTCGGCGAGCGCGCATACATGGAACGGGCGTCCACTTGTCGTCGGACATCCGACACAAAATGGTGTACAGATCTCCGCCAACGATCCGACTGTGCTCGCGAATCAAGGGTTTGGCACCGTGTTCAAGTCGCAGATGAATGGGAAGCGGCTTGGCATGGAAGCGTGGATCGATCCAGAACGGCTCGAAGCTCTTGGCCAGACGCAGATGCTGGCGGACATTCGCGCCGGTAAGCCGATCGAGGTCAGTGTCGGCTCGTTCGTGGAAACAGAAGTGCGTGCCGGGGAGTATAACGGCAAACCCTACAAAGCGGTATGGCGCAAAGGCTTCGGCGATCATCTCGCGTTCCTTCCTGGTGGTAGGGGCGCGTGCTCGATTGAGATGGGCTGCGGTTCGTCGCGTGCGGCGGAACAGCATGCGTACTTGGTGACGGCGGAAGAGTTCAAGGATCTTGGTGGGCCTGGGTCTGGGTGGACGGCGGAAGGCGGTCACGTTCCTGGTGGTGCTTCATCTTCTTCTCGCTCGAGAGAAGGACACGGCGGTTCACGGACGCCACGACAAGAAGATCGTGTGAAAGTTGCTTCACCTCATATCAATGGATATGGGCGTAAGGGCACCGTTACCGGTTCTCATGGCAGCTTTCATCAGATCCTTCATGATGACGGAACGAGTGCGACTTACCATTCTTCAGACTTAAAGGTGTTAGAAAAGGGTGGCATGATGGAAAAGCGCACGCTCGTTGAACGCGTCCGCTCGTTGATCGCCAAGATGCGAAGTGCGGGTCAGATGTTCGATACGCCGGAACAGTCGGCATCCGAAGGAGCCGCCGAGCTGATCTCGTACAACGCGATGCGCACACTGTTCGATCAGGTCGGCGCCTCATGGGACGAGGCGTCTGACATCATCGATGCGCTGATCGAGGATGAGACGGAGAACCCCACCGAGACGTCGTCGCAGGAAGCGGCCGAGACTGAGGTCGAGACGTCGCGGCTCGACTCTCTTCGCGAGCTTTGCTCCGTGATGATCAGCAGTTTGTATGGCATTCAGAACACGACAGCGCGTCTGATGCTCCCACCGATGGGCGACCCTCGCTACGCCGAAGCACTGAAGGCCGCAGCCGGCGCGCGAAACTCGGCGGCGGACATGAAAAAGATCCAGGCGGCGCACGAGATGTCGCATGAGATGCACGACAACACGGTTGCACTCGGAGCCGAGTGCAAGGATTCACTCAAGGCCGCAGAGAGCGGCGATACCAACAAGGAGCACGACATGTCAAAGCAGGAACGTGTAGCCGCATTGGCCAAGAACGAGTACACGACGATAAAAGACGTCAAGGTACTCGAAGCCATGTGCGATGAAGGGCTGACCGCTCTCGAAGCGTCGAACGTGGCGCTGGCGGCGGCGGCGAAGCAGACGGCGGATCTCAAGGCCGCGTCCGAGAAGCAGGCGACTGAGATCGCCACCCTCAAGGCTGCGTCGGCGAAGACGATGACCGAAGAGGAATTCATGGCGGCGGCGCCGCCCGCGATTCGGTCGCTGATCGAAGAGAAGAAAGCGGCGGACGCCGCGCGACACGCGGAACTTGTGGA